>NZ_JANQDF010000018.1:0-10474 GCF_029891675.1 Anabaenopsis tanganyikae CS-531 | reverse complement strand
TCAAGCATAATTTGCTGTCTAATTATTTAATACAGCAACTCAAACGCCCAAGTATTCCTATGTGCTTGGTTTAATTGAAATTGTCCCGTGGCGCGGCTCCCTCCGCTCCCTATTTGTGCCAGTTGCGTAAGTCCTGATCCTGTTTAATTACCCGGACGGTTTCACCAAGATGGTTACCATGAATGGGAATGTTTAGGGGTGATGATAGGGTTGACCAGATTAATTGACCGGTGGGACCAAACCACTCTAGGTCAATGTGGTCATCTTCCACCGTCATAGCATTATCGCGAAAACTTGCTTCTACATTAATCTGAAATTGTCGAGGTTCCCCATTCACCGTTGAAATCACAAGCGATCGCTCGACAATTTCCACCACGTGATTGAGGGTATCATCAATGCGCTCAATTAATGTATTGCGGAAATATAAATATACACCACTGGCAAATAGTAACAATAATACGGCAGTGACGGCAGTGTACCAGAGTGCCAGACGGCGGCGAGTAGCTTGAAACATTTGGCAAAACAAAGAAAGTCTGTAGTTCCCCTATTTGAATCTTAAATTATTCCTAACTAGATAGTTTCACTTATGCCCTAATTAATCTAATATATTTATTGTCCCTAGATGTAGAGCTTAATCTACCTAAACTGAGATCGTTATGCCGAAATCAAAAAAGAGCGCTCATCCGATTGATTTAAACGATCCACAATATTACATTAACCGTGAGTTAAGCTGGTTAGAATTTAACAGTCGTGTACTGCACGAAGCCTGTGACCCCCGGACACTGCTTCTAGAACGATTAAAATTTTTGGCCATCTTCAGCGCCAACTTAGATGAATTCTTCATGGTGCGGGTTGCAGCTTTAAAGCAACAGGTAGAAGCAAAAGTTTCTCAGTTAACTCCCGATGGTCGCACACCGCAACAACAACTAGACGATATTCGCTCAACTCTCACTCCCGAGGTGACAAGACAGCACCAACAATTTCAACAGGTTCTACAACCTTTGCTAGCTAGTCACGGTATTCACATACTAGACTACATCAACTTAAATCAAAAACAACGGACTTACTTAGATAACTACTTTGAAGAACAAATCTTTCCGGTTCTCACTCCCTTAGCTGTTGACCCTAGCCATCCTTTCCCTTTTATTTCTAATCTCAGCCTAAATTTAGCGGTTGTAGTCCAAAATCCGGACAGTGAGGAAGAATTTTTTGCCCGGGTAAAAGTCCCCAGTGTCTTACCGCGATTTTTGCCAATACCACCAGAGTTAGGGATTTCTGAAACTGGAGAAACTGCTCACTGGACCGGTGTACCCCTAGAACAGGCGATCGCCCATAACCTGGAATTTCTATTTCCAGGCATGAATATACAAGAATACCACCCCTTCCGTATTACCCGCGATGCTGATTTGGCTTTAGAAGAGGATGAAGCCGATGACCTACTATTAGCCATTGAACAGGAACTACGCAAACGGCGCATGGGGGGGACGACTGTCAGACTAGAAATTAAATCCCACACTCCCGAGCCAATACGTTCTCGGTTGCTGCAAGATTTGGAGTTAACCGAAAATGATCTTTATGAGGTTGATGGTCTTTTAGGACTCCGGGATTTAATGTATTTTATGGCTTTACCATTAGCCGAACTTAAAGAACCCCCACGTCAGTCTGTAGTACCTTCACGCCTCCAAAGGTTAAAAGAACCCAGTTTAAACTCAGAGGCCTTGGAACTAGAAGAAGGTCAAGACTTTTTTGCGGTGATTCGGGAAAAAGACTTGTTGGTACACCATCCATATCAATCCTTTTCCTCAACAGTAGTTAACTTTATTACCCATGCAGCCTATGACCCGAATGTCCTAGCAATCAAGATGACTCTTTACCGCACTTCTGGCGACTCCCCCATAGTAAAAGCCTTAATTGCAGCTGCAGAAAATGGTAAGCAAGTATCTGTACTAGTGGAATTAAAAGCGCGGTTTGATGAGGAAAATAATATCTACTGGGCCAGGAGTTTAGAAAGAGTCGGTGTACATGTTGTCTACGGTTTAGTAGGGCTAAAAACCCATTGCAAAACGGTGATGGTCGTACGACGAGAAAAAGACCGGATGCGCCGCTATATACATATAGGTACTGGTAACTATAATCCTAAAACAGCCCGCTTGTATACCGATTTGGGACTATTTAGCTGTCGGGAAGAATTAGGCGCGGATATCACAGACTTATTTAACTTTTTAACAGGCTATTCTCGGCAAAAATCTTACCGGGAAGTACTAGTCGCACCTGTGAATATGCGCGATCGCTTTTTAGCCTTAATTCATCGGGAAATAGAAAATGTTCAAAATGGTTTTTCCGGGCGCATTGTCGCCAAAATGAACTCCCTTGTAGATCCGCAGATTATCGCTACTTTATACGCGGCTTCTGGAGCTGGAGTGGAAATTGATCTGATTATTCGCGGTATTTGCTGTTTGCGCCCAGGACTAAAAAACATCAGCGAAAATATTCGCGTGATTAGCATTATCGGCCGCTTCTTAGAACATTCTCGCATTTATTATTTTCATAACAATGGACAGGAGGAAATTTACATTGGGAGTGCTGATTGGATGCGTCGCAACTTAGATCGACGAGTTGAAGTAATTACTCCAATTAAAGATCCAGATATTGCTAAAGATTTGCAAGAAATTCTGGGAATTATGTTAGCAGATAATCGTCAAGCCTGGGAATTACAATCTGATGGTACTTATATCCAACGCCGTCCTGGTGATGACTGTCCAGCCACCAGTTCCCAAACAAGTTTGCTAAATATGGCATTAAGTTCAAATAGTATAGCGTCAAACCTGATTGATTCCAAAAAAAGTTACTATTACACAGACAAATAGTCAACTTTATTTCCTAAGTATGAAACTTAATTTGTGAATAAATAGACTCATGAATTACTATCGACAACAAATCTTCTTCAACCATAAGATAGAGTGATTTCTCTTGCGTCTTACCATAAACTATAAGGAATGTTGCAAGTGTTTTTCATTACCTTAAATGTTAACTTTTTTTTGTGAATCTGTGACATTGCGTGTTCTGATTGTTGATGATCACGAACTTACACGGTTAAGTCTAAAATTAGCTTTTTCTAATCAGGAAAATTTCCAGGTAGTGGGGTTAGCCTGCAATGGTCAAGAAGCTATAGAAATGCTGAAAAGCTACCAACCTGATGTAATTATTCTAGATTTACAAATGCCAGTTATGGATGGTTGGCGTGCTTGTAGTCATCTTAAAGCAATATCTCCTAAAACTCAGATACTGGCTTATTCTTCAGTGGAAGATGCAAGTCTATTCAATGCTAAGACCACAGCCAATTTTGACTATGTTTCTCCCAAGGATATTCCTACTACTAAACTTATTGCTCTGGTTACGCAGTTAGGAGAACATGCCAGAAATCGATAAGTTAGAAGAAATCATCTTATCAAGTTGTTTGCTAACTAACTGGCCCTTAGTAAAATATATATCTAGAATACAGCAAGAAGATTGTGATTATAGGCAAACAGCGCCAGTTTATCCGTTAAATCACGGTTTAACTAACGCTGGTCTATGTTTTGATCTAGTCAGTTTAGCCTAATTATTATCGGTTTCCGGAAAAGTCCGCTTAAATTCATCAATTAAATCATCCATTTCTTCCAAAGCCTGGTTAACATCAATTCTCAGAGTTCCTAAGTTTGGCTGCTCCAAAAGGCTTAGGAGGTACTCGCGTTTGTTAGTAACCACGGCAATTCGTTCTTTTATCGTCTGTAAGTCCATAATTTTTTCTGATGTTTCAATACCCTCAGATTTAAACTTAACCCAAAATGGAGTAGACAGGTGATTAGTCCCGCATTTAGAAGATCATCAGCAATAGCGGACGGTTAGACGCAAAAGATATCAGTGATGATTGTCAAGACCTCAACTTAGTGGGCGGTAGTTCACTTGTGACCAATAACCGATGATAATAAAACAGAGATGTTAAAAATCTATAATATCCTAAGCTCATGTTACGTAAAATTTCTTTGGGGACTATCGGTTTAAGCGTTGGTGGTATATTAATCATTGTTGGTTTCGTAGCCTACGCTGCTGACAATGCCACACTTAATCTTGTCGGTTTTTTCTATGGGTTTCCTCTTTTCTTGGGAGGATTGGCACTCAAAGCCAATGAGATTCTGCCTATACCCTTTAGCCAAGATACAACGCCAGATGTATTACGCTTACGGGAGCAGCAAGCAACTATTACTCAAAATAAAATTCGGAAGGACATCACTCGATACTGTTATGGTCAAGAGGCCCATTTAGATGAGGCTCTCTCTTATCTAGGTCTGAGTCCTACAGATGAAGACCGTCCCGTGGTCACAGGTTTACGAGAAACGGAAATTAATGGGGCTTATGCCTTGATTTTAGAATTTTATTCCCCGTTTATTTCATTTGATGTTTGGCAGGAAAAACAGGAAAAAATGACCCGGTATTTTGGACCTGGAGTAGATATTAAAATTACACAAGTAGGTGAAGATATGATTGAATTAACAATTTTCAGTATCCTTGATAAATAATATCTCTACCTATAATCCGGTCATACCCGCGGAGAGTGTCAATGTAAAGCTACTTCTCTAATCGTATTGCATACCACTGTAAATATTTTCCCGGGCCAACATCTAATTCACAACTTGTATCAATTAAATATTGAGCTTGAGCACTGACGGAATCAAACCTTTGTAAGTCTGTGGGTAATTCCTCTCCAGTCATTGTTTGTAACACAAGCTCAAGCTTTTCTAATAATTCCTCTGCTGTGAGAAATTGTTCCGGTTGGTCTGTTTCTAAAACCACAAAGTGGTCTTGCTGATACATTAATGAGTCTGGCATTTGAAAAATCTGACTAACTAATAAATTGTGGTTTTTAGCCCAAATGATTAAATTAAGTTTTATCGCTATTTTTGGTAAAAGGCCGCGGTTATTCGTCATCCATGATAACTCTTGCCCAGTCACCAGTGGCTAACTAAGATGGGTATACTGGTAATGTAAAATGGAACCAAGCGCCGCCATTGGGGGCAGAATCCACCCAAATTTGTCCATAATGGGACTGTATGATGCGTTGACATAAACACAGACCAA
Source organism: Anabaenopsis tanganyikae CS-531 (assembly GCF_029891675.1). NCBI lineage: Bacteria > Bacillati > Cyanobacteriota > Cyanophyceae > Nostocales > Nodulariaceae > Anabaenopsis > Anabaenopsis tanganyikae. Next base: position 5,356 of record NZ_JANQDF010000018.1, on the reverse strand, counting down.
TGCCGTAGCCATCAATAGCTTGATCACGTTGTAATCGATAGTGATGTTCAAAAATGCGTGTGCGGTTTTCTAGGGGAATTCCCGGTCCGGTATCACCAATAGTTATTTGAACTTTTTGGGTGGTACGGTGTAATCCTGCGATAGTAATTTTACCACCTTCTGGTGTGTATTTGATAGCATTATCTAACAAATTAATTAGCACTTGGCGCACACGTTCTGGATCTGCATATATTTTTGGTAAGTCCTGGGGAATATCAGTTTCTATTTGTTGGGATTTGGCAATGTAGCGATCGCGCAATTCTGCCAACACATCGAAACATATCTCGCCAATTTCCATTTTTTGTGGTATGATAGGTATGCTTGTATCGTAACTACGCCCTACCTGCAACAGATCAGCAATCATTCTGTCAATAGTCTTAGTTTGATTCCGAGCTTGTTTTAATAAATGTGCTGCCATAGCTGGTTTAAGCCGCTTATTAAATGCACCAATATCTACGTTGTAATTAGATTGTAGAGTTTCTATGGCGATAGCCGCAGCAGTGAGAGGATTGCGGATGTCGTGAGCCAGCATAGCTATGACTCTATCTTTAAATAATAGCTGCTCTTGCAGTTTCTCTTTTTCCTGTTTTAACCGAAAAACTTCGTCTGAAAGTTTAATGAGTTCTGCAGAAAAAGCCACAGAATGAATTGTTGATTGCGGTGATGATACCCCACTATTATCATCTATTTGTTCTGGTAAGTCTTGTTGTACTTTTAAGTAAGTATCGGCGGACACCTGCCAGCGAGGCCACCAGTCCTTCAATTGGGCGATTATATTACTTCCAGCTATAACTTGTCGCGGTTCTGGCTGAATTTTTACCAGAGCGGGTGTAGCAACTAATTTAAAATGTTCTGCTAAATAGGGTTGTTCCCCAACATCTATGATTTGAAGTTCAAAATTATACTCTTTTCGTAATTCTTTTAAGTAAGCACGGATACGCTGCACTTGTTGTCGAGACTTTGGTCGTCCATCGACAAATAGTAACAGTTGGAGTGGAGCCTCAGAATAAATAGGCTGATCCTGGGAAACTTGCATGTAATCGTGTTTCAGCACTGGTAACAACCCGGCGATGCTTCGCTTAACAGAAATGAGAATGGATTGACGGTTGTCGATAATCGTTGATTGTTTTCTTAATATCTATCTTAGGTTTTTCATACTCCTATCTAGTGTCAGATACATTTGATTGCTCCTCTTGAGTAAGAACTTACAAGACTAATAGTCGAGTGCCAATATCAAAATGAGATGATAAACGGTTAACGACCTTAAGTGAAAATCTCCTCAAACAAACTTACCAAAACTTACTTAAACTTTAGCAGAAATATGGCTAAAAAATACCTTAACAAGGGCAATTCATTGATTTACAATAGATCCTAGGCAACAACCACGCCTATAACCCTCATGGTTTCAAGCTAGCTCACAGAATGTCTCGGTTCAATCCTGTAGATACTTTCCATGGAATTTCTCTACATTTTAAATAAGCGTGGTTTCTTTTAAACTGAAGCAGTAAGGCAATTCCAGATTTTTAGGTGAGTCTGAGGAACTTTAGTAGAGATACAATTAACAATTCAAGTAAAGACCCTAAAAAGTTATCCCAATCTTCATGAAAAATAATCTCAAAACTCTGTGTAATTTCCAGATAGATTGACAGATAAACCCCGGTATCTTACCTGACTAATGGACTGTAGCCGTAAATCAAATTTATGGCTATTTATGCCCTTCTAGTCAGGAATCATTCAAACCGTTCCCAGTGCGAGACTCTAATCTACACTGATGCGTATTAGGACTGGTACATGATCCATAGCTGGGAACGACTTACCTGACTGTACAAGAGAACCAAATTTATGCGCTGACATTTAAGCAACAGTAACGAAAGTTTTTCGGCTCCATTCCGGATAGATTACAATCTAAGACTGGGTGTTATCTTTTCCCCTGCTTGAGGGATGCTAAGAATAAATTTAACCTTAGTTTAGCACTTCAGTTGGTGCAAGAATATTTTCAATCCTCGGAGTCATTTTCCCTCCTAGTCGTGACAGTCTGCGCTAGTGTAGGAATTGAAACCCCATTTGTAGTTTCCCGTGTTTTTGTCTAAACCTCCAGCTGTATTATTGAGCTTGGCTATTCTATTCACTTCTTTAACAGCTTGTGCTAACAGTCCCACCGCCAAAACCCTAGAACAGTCTTTGGCTGCTGATCCTAGATTAAAAGATCACCCCGGAATATTTGGTGAATCTCAGATAAATCAGGCGAAAGCCAGGCAGAACCAAAAGCAACCCAAGGTTGACTTACCATCTGATTTTCCCCCAGATATCCCTTTGTATCCTAATGCTAAATTAGAGTCAGTCACACCGGCTAGATCTGAAAAAAACAGCATAGTCACTCGCTGGATAAGTTCTGACCCCAGCAATTTTATTGCTAGCTTTTATAGTGACCAGTTTCAGAAAAACAACTGGCAGATTTTACAACAGCCCACAGATAATTTAGAAGATACCTTTGAAGCACACCGTCAAGGTGTCCAGGTTAAGGTATCTATTCAGCCACAATCAGTTACTCAACCCAAACCTGATCAACCACAAACAGCTACAGCATTAGTTATTGAGTACATAGTTAATAAAGGTATAGAAACTGCAAAGACTGACGATCTGCAAGCTAATAATTCTACTTTTATTAGTCCGGCGGTATCTGATAATCTATCCACGCAGCCGGGTAAGACATCTGTTAGCCAAATGGCTACAGCAAGCTCTCAGCAATTCCATGATCTCAACCAAGCACCGGTAGAACTACGTCAATTCATTCAAGACTTAGCATCTTTGGGAGTTTTGTCTTTACAGTCTCAAGAAGTCAAGACTCGCTCTAATGATGTCATCAGTAAATCATTTGAACCCAGTAAACATATTACTCGCCGAGAATATGCCCGCTGGCTAGTTGCTGCCAACAATACTGTGTATTTTAATAATCCTGCTAAACAGATTCGCTTGGCATCCCAAAACACTCAATCCACTTTTACTGATATAGCGCCCACTGATCCTGATTTTCCAGTCGTTCAAGGGTTAGCTGAAACCGGTTTAATCCCTAGTCCCTTGTCTGGTAATTCCAGTGCTGTTTTGTTTCGTCCTGATGCACCACTAACACGAGAACAGTTGATTTTGTGGAAAATCCCCCTAGATATTCGTCAAGCCTTACCGGACGCTAGTTTAGAAGCAGTGAATCAAACGTGGGGTTTTCAAGATGCGGGAAAAATTGACCCCAAGGCTTTACGCGCCGTACTGGCTGATTTCCAAAATGGCGAAAAATCGAATATTCGTCGGGTGTTTGGCTATACAACCTTGTTCCAACCTCAAAAACCAGTGTCTCGGGCTGAAGCTGCCGCAGCTTTGGCATATTTTGGCAATCTGTCCGAGGGGATATCTGCTGCAGAGGCTCTCAGTGCCAAGCAAGTTGCTAACTGAGCTTGATATAGCTAAGGAGTGTAAAGTATTGTTAATTAACGTGAGCCAAGCCGATGACGGGATTTGAACCCGTGGCCTGCTGATTACGAATCAGCTGCTCTACCACTGAGCCACATCGGCGTATACAGTGTAGTATTATAGCATTATTTACTCATGATCAAACCAAATCCTCAAAATCCCATCAACCCAGAGCAATATGCCCGTCTCAAAGCTGAAATGGCAGCCCCCTATAGGGGTTTACGCCAATTTCTGTATCTAGGTTTTGCTGCATCTGCTTTAATTGGCGCGTTTATATTCTTTTTTCAAGTCCTTGCCGGCAGGAATATTGACACAGCAGCACCTAATTTAGCCCTGCAGATGGGAATTTTTGCCCTCATGATCCTCCTTTGGCGCTGGGAGCAACGTCGGCGAAGGGGTTATTAGGTAAATTAATGTTAAATTAATGTGATTGATTTTTGGACTAGTCTTGTGGCAAAAATCTGCAAATTATTCACTTTTAGTTAGTCTGGCCCTTTGAATTTGCTGGCTAAAAGCTGAACTAGTCCTGGAGGATCCCCCACCACAGCTTCATCTGGGCAGCAAGGATAATCTGGGGATCAAAAATACATCCATTTTGCGTAAGCCACTTTCGGCAAGAGCGCCATCAAATTGGCAAATCACCTTCAGAATGTTTGATCCGACCTGTAGAAAATTTCCTTGATTTTTAATAAGCTAAGGTTTCTAAAGTTTCTCGTAAATATCTCCTTACTTGTTTTTCGAGATGAAGTCCCTGCAATTGGGGATAGTGTTCTAGTCGCCAGCTTTTAAAACCTGAACTAGTGGAGATCGCACATTTTAGGCTATACCAAATTTCCGCCTCAGCAGAAAATTGACCATTCCCTTGGACATTGCGCGGATCGCCATCGCGTTCGCCAAGTGCTTGCTTTGCAATCAGCCCACCGTAGGAATCCCTACTAGATAATGGAATTTGAGCCATAGTTCTTCATTCCTCAGTTTTAACTTCAATATGGCAGTATTCAGTTTCACTAATTACGACATTGCCCACATCAGAAACTACATAATTCCTTTAACACTTATCAGGTTTTACTTTAGGGTTGATGGTCGGTTTATGTTAATTTCTACTTTTGGGATTTAAATCGCCACGATGGAATTTGATTGACCGGCACACCTTACATACTCCCATAGGTGGGCCAGCATACAGTCTAAGCCTCCCATTATCACTACCCGGTTTGTTGTTCATTCCACTCTCGACTTCGCCTGATTTATGGGGGTTCTGCCGGAAACAGCTAAATTTCTTCTTAAGAATATAGTACTCAATACCAAAAATTCTGTCTTATTAGTCACTAAAATACGTGATAGACTCACTAGCAGTGTGGAAATTAATGTTAAACCTTTCTATAACACCTATCTAAACCTACCTAAGCAGATTGATTGTTTACTTCTTGCTTCACCTATTTCCAGTGCATAACTGGTATATGAGCAATACTTGACACTCTGCTGTCTGAAGACACGCAGATTCTTTAAGACTTGCTTAAAAGGAATAGTCAATTATCCCCCTACACGCTCAAAACAACTACCTACGGATAAGTGTTGCAATTGCGCAAAATTTTATATTTTTTTGGCTTTCTGAGTCCATCGAATTTTGGCGGTATACACTCTGTATTTTGCCTTTGCTTGTTTACCCAGGCTACGGTCAAAGCCGAGACGAGATAAATCAGGGGTTTCTCCTGCTCAAAATACTTCTTCGTGCAGATGGTTATTCTTACTCGCACCTTGATTATATCATCACGGCGAATCAATTCGCCGTTGGCACTTCCTCCACTGTCTAAAGCCAAGTGGAGGAAGTGCCTTTTTTGCGATTTTCTTGTGA
>NZ_JANQDF010000017.1:0-17975 GCF_029891675.1 Anabaenopsis tanganyikae CS-531 | reverse complement strand
AAAGTAGGTAAGGTCACGGGCAGAACACCCGTTTATAGGCTCTATGTGGAAGTACAGTAATGTATGTAGCAAAGGAGTACTAATAGACCGAGGGCTTGACCTCATCACTCTGGTTTTCGCGTTACTTGCAGTCTTCAGGGTATCTGACCCACTATTCTTTCCTGGTGTCTATGGCGCGGTGGAACCACACTGATCCCTTCCCGAACTCAGAGGTGAAACGCTGCAGCGGCCACGATAGTTGAGGGGTAGCCCTCCGCAAAAATAGCTCGATGCCAGGTTTATTTTTCTACGAATACCATAGATAAGAGCCTCTTCTACTATTGAAGGGGCTTTTGTTTTTTTTCTTGGCTTATTTTCCTTTAGGTAGGTATAGAGGTAAAATGCTTATGGTTGAAGAAATTCATAAAATTTTATTATTTTAAGAATAATCATTGTAGTCTACCTTGAGAACCTCTAACATGGAATGGGGATGGGACACAGACAAAAATATGCTTGATGATCTTTTTATTCCTTTTTTAGGTAAAAAAATTGGAATTTTGGGTCATGATAATGGTGGTAAGTCAGTGCTTTTCCAACTAATTCACAGCCAGACAATAGAACCAAGTCCTGGATCTACTGACAAACCAGAACAGAGGAAAACGCTGAAGATCAATTTTGAGTATAAATGTGTTCAGAAATCAATATTAATAGAGGTACTTATTGATACACCTGGCGACAAAGCGAGACCGTATACGCGAAAAGAAGTATTTCAAAAACAGGATTATATTATCTATCTTCTCAGAAGCGATCTAGTCTTGGCTCGCAATCACAACATAGCCGTTACAGAAGACATGAATCGGGCTAGGTTGTCTGTTAAAAATTGCTTAAAGCAAGATTTTAGTAATTTTCAAGAATGGGCTAAAGATGATTTTCTGTTTAAAAGTAAAAAACAGTTGATTATTGTTGGCAATCATTTCGCCCAGAGCGCAGATCAGAAAATAGTCATCCCTGTATCTGATGAAAGAGCTACTGAAGATTTTTTTGTTCCTAATTTCTTAGATGAATCAATCAAAGAAGATTATTCTAGAGAATTCAAGACAATCATATCAGAAATCATAGGTACAAAACTATTCTATGATGTGCGATTCGTAGTTGGAAGTCTGGCTGCCAATAATCTGGGTAACCAATTGGTACTAAGTATTTTTAATGAGCTAATATAGGATATTAAAATGGCTTGTTTAGCATTTTATGTTCAAAATTTTAATAAAGATATTCCAACTGTCATCTTTAAAAACTCAAGAAGAATTGAAGCTTTTGAGGGAGAAGGTCAGGATATAATTCGGAAAATAGATGATCTCGCTCTCCATGGTTCCGAGTTAGTTAATGAATCAAATGTACGTATAATACATAAAAAAAATGCGGAATTTTATGTTGAATTAATCACTGAACAGTTAGATGTATCTGGTCGTCCTGCAAAAATCGGTATTTACGGTAGGAAACCTAGTTTATCTTGGGAATATAGTTTTGAAGACTGGGTTTTTGATATTTTTGACAGAGTTAAGGAGTTTTCAATTGAAGTTGACCGCTCAGTTAAACAAGAACAGTTACGCATCATACGCTCAGGGCTAAAGTCTATTTACTATCAACATAAAATTAAAGCTCAGGTTATGCTCATAGTAAAGCTTGCTCTGGGTTCTTTTATACCCATTTTAGTAGGTTTATTATTAGGAATTTCCCCATTTATCGATGTTAAAAGCAGTTTATTCTTAAGTGGTATTATTGGTATTAATAATATTTTTCTAATTCTCTTAATACAGGATAAAGTTTAATGTCAAAAAAGATTATTCAAGACCGTATTGAGAGGGTTCCTGTTGATAACCCAGACGAGCGCGAGATAATCATAGTTGTATCTAATTTTGACAGAGAAAGGCTTGAGTATCCTGAACCTGGAAATAAAACATTTGAGAATATGGGAGGAGTTTGTTTTGTCCGAGATGATATTGAATTTTATGATCAAAATAGTCAAGAATTCTTAAAAGTTTTGAAGGAGCAGGGTCTTTTGAGAGTCGGGAATATTCTGCTTCAAACTAAGTATGGGTATCAGTATCCAAATAAGAAATATAAGGAGCTTTCAAACAGACTTCATCAAAGGTTTCAGCGTCCATATTATTTGCAAGCAGAAGCACTTCGTGAGCATTCAATAGACAGAAAGTATAACTGCTATCTTCATGTCTGTACTCTTCTGGGGGCGAAAAAAGTTTCTATAAATATCATTGATCAAAAGCACAGTAGTTCAGCAAACCGCTTAGGATTAAATCTTCTTGGGAATTTTCCCATAAAAACTAGTGGGGATTCTTCCGCTCAGGAAATAATTGAATATTATCGCTCAAGAACAAGGAAAATGGCGGGAAGTTTACCAAACATCGAGGAGGCTGAAAGGTACGTTGAAGGTGAATTGTTACAAGAGGATGAAGATATTAGCAACTTGATTAATGCTCGTAAATTAGCTTTGAGAAGGTATAGCGAATTTACTAACCCAATAACAGAAGAAAACTTCCGACTAGATTTGTTTAGTCAGGTGACAACAGTGTTAAGTCTGGGAGCAAAAATAGAGTTTCCTCAGTATCTTTCATCTTTGAATTTAAACCTGAATAAATATGTGAAAAAAATTCAAAAGTTTACTTTAGATGTAAAAGTATCTTTCCCCCCTTCAGTAGGACAATAGCAATCCTCTCTGGAGATTGCAAGTTTATAAATTATCTAGAATAGGCTGTAAATAGCTTGTGTACAGGTCATCTCGTGGAGACCTGATTTTGATTCATAATGCTATGTGATATGTAAAGCTACAAATTTAATTACATCTCCTAACCCTTGTTGAGTCTTCAGGTTGCTGAAAATAAAAGGTTTATCACCGCGCATTTTCTGAGTGTCTCGTTTCATGATATCTAAATCTGCTCCGACATAGGGCGCAAGGTCAATTTTATTAATCACTAACAAGTCAGATTTAGTAATACCAGGTCCACCCTTGCGGGGAATTTTATCACCAGCAGCCACATCGATGACATAGATTGTTAAATCTACTAGTTCTGGACTAAAGGTAGCTGCTAAGTTATCACCGCCACTTTCTAAAAATACTAAATCTAAATTAGTAAATTGGTTTTCTAATTGTTCAATAGCAGCCAAATTCATAGAAGCATCTTCCCGAATTGCTGTATGGGGACAACCTCCAGTTTCTACCCCTAAGATGCGATCGCTAGTCAAGGCCTGAGAACGTACCAAAAACTGAGCATCTTCTTGGGTATAAATATCATTCGTGACTACCGCCAGCTGATACTGCTCACGCAAAGTCTTACACAAAGCATCGACTAAGGCGGTTTTCCCCGAACCCACCGGGCCTGCTACTCCTACACGCAATGCACTCATTATTTTTGTATCTAACTCCTAAACAACCTTGTATACTGGGTTTCGTGCTGCATACTAGCTAAGGATAAACCCCAGCTACAACAACTGAGGTCGTCATCCTCTAAGGCCAATATTTCCCTCACAGCGGCGCTGATTAATGGTTGTAACTCTAACAATAATTCTTGTCCCGCAGTTTGACCCAGGGGAATGAGTTTCACTCCCCCTGTAATTAAATTACTAGCCCAACTATGTAAATATGCCAGTAAAGCAGCTTGATGGTTGATCTCCCAATGAGCCACAGCAATCCCAAAGGCGATCGCATAATTGACAGGATTACCCACAGCACTCACTAAAGGTATGATATCCGGTTCTAATTTACCCAACAACTGAGTTAGCGATCGCCCCATTTGCCAACCAGAAGCGCGCAATTCCGCGGTTTCTCTAGCAGCAGATAACCACACATTCCAACGACATAAAGCCGATACATCCCCAATACTAGCGGATTCCTGAGCACGTACCATCACCGCAGCATCTAACCGAATTGCACCATAACGCAGTTCCCCATCCAACCAATGTTTCAGGGTGGTTGGACTGGAAACAGTGCCATTTTCCACCAGCCTTTCTAAGCCTTCAGAATAGCTATATGCTCCCACAGGTAACCCTGGACTTGCTAACTGTAATATAGATAGGAAATTGGCATCAGTGAGAGTAATGGTGTCCATAAGCGCCTAATTCCGGCTGAAATGGTAGGGTTTCCTCTATAACTTCTAGTCCCAGTTGTTCTAGCATTGTGCGTAAAACTGAATCTGGTAATAAGCGTAAATAGCTAGAAGTAATTTCTACAGGTACATGGCGATTTCCCAAATGGTATACTGCCCGCATTAATAAAAGTGGCGTTGGTGCCAAAACAGTTAACACTGTTTCTGGTTTAGCAGTAATTCTGACTTTTTCCTTGTGGGTTTCGCTTTGCAAAATATCACCATCTTGCAGTATTACCCCTCTGGGTAAACGCGTAAATATAACTTGACCATCTTCGGTTTCCCAACGATGGCGAACGCGGGTGCGTTCTTCCGCAGTCAGTGGGAGGGTGAAACTGACAGATGCATCAGGATTAGGCGGTTGACGTTGGGTGAATATCAACATAGTAATTATTGTCACCCCCTATTTAATCAAACAGACACCAAGCGTCGCAAAGATTCAGCCCGGCGCTTGGCAATGGTATTATTGGGAGCAATTTTTAATGCTTGCTCATACATTTCCAGGGCTTGAGCAGTTAATTTTTTGCGTTCGTAGGCGTGTCCGAGGTTATTCAGTGCTGTTACATAGTCTTGTTGATGTTTGAGAGCTTCTTTATACTGACGAATTGCTAAGTCATATTGCTCTTGGCTGAAATAAACATAGCCTAAGCCGTTGTAAATAGGGGCGGTAATATCTTCTTCTTCCTCCTCAGCAGCTTTAATAGCTTTTTGAAACAGTACCACCGCCTGAGAAAATAACTTTTTTTCCGAATAGATACTAGCTAACTCATAATATTCTTGAGCCGTACCCTTTTGGTTCTCTAATTTTTTGCGTAATCTGGATAAGGCACTTTCACGCCTGCGAGTTTTGAAAATTTGGCGGAAAACATTCACAACTGCGAATGAAAGCAGACCGACGAAAATTGACAGATAAATAATGACTAAATTTTGATCCATTGTCTGGAAATACAAATATTAAAATTTCACACTTCTGTATCTATTATGGGACACTGGGAAGATGAGGTAAATATTTCTTTACTTACGGTAAGCCCCAATAGTTCACACGTTCTTTGAGCCAACCATCTGCTGTATATTGGGCGATCGCTTGATTAACTTGTCTTCTTAACTGATCATACTGCAATCCCTTGGGCATCACTACAGATAAAGGTTCTGTAGATAGCTTGGTCGGTAACAGTCTGTATTGGGGATATTCTTGTACCCAACCGCTCAGAACACTAGCATCCGCAGCAAAGGCTACCACTGTATTATTTTCTGTCAGCCGCCGCGCCGACTCATATGAACTAACTCCCACTAACTCCGCCTTCGGCACATAGTAACGTATGTCAGCAATTGTGCTGGAGTCATTGATTACCGCCACTTTGCGGTTGGCTAAATCACCCAACTTACTCACAGACGTATCTTTTGTTACTACAAAAGTGCCGTCATAATAGTAAGGAACACTGAGACTGACTACACGCGATCGCGATTCCGTTGCTGTTACCCTAGCGATGGCTAAATCCACTTTCTTGTTTAAGACTACAGACAAGCGATCGCTGTTGGCTACCGGTTGTAACCTGACAGCATCTGGTTTACCTAACAAATCAAACCCCAGACGCTTTGCCAAGTCAATTTCCAACCCTTGTAAATTACCGTCAACATCTCTAAATCCCAAAGGGCGTAAGTTATCTTTAACGGCAATAGTCAAATAACCTCGACGCTGGATTTCTGGCATTTGAGACCCATTTGCCATAAATCCCCAGTAAAAACAGACAATACAAACAATAGTAGCGGATAATACCAGATGTAACTGATTAATTTTTAGCCATCTGTTACATCGGTTATTCATCCGTTACCACCCTTATCCTTTAGCCTGTAGTGCTAACTCAGCTACTTTACCAAATGCAGCAGGATCTAGGACTGCCAATTGTGCCAACATTTTGCGATTGAGTTGAATATCAGCTTTTTTGAGATTGCCCATTAACTGACTGTAACTCAAACCATGTTGCCTAGCAGCGGCATTGATGCGGGTAATCCACAGACGGCGAAAATCGCGCTTTTTCTTTTTGCGATCACGATAAGCACTCCGTAGCGCCTTCATCACCTGTTGATTAGCGGTTCTAAACAGAGTTGAGTGAGAACCACGAAACCCCTTAGCTAGTTTGAGAATTTTATTGCGGCGTTTACGAGCTACATTACCGCGTTTTACCCTTGTCATAATTTATTTCCTGAACAATTTACAAATAAGGAAGCATCAACCGCACATTGTCTTCATCCCGTTCGTGTACCAGTGCAGTTTTGGACAGGTTACGCTTTTTGTTAGAAGATTTGTGTTCTAAAAGGTGGCTTTTAAAAGCTTTGCGACGGACAATTTTACCGCTACCAGTGGCACGGAATCGCTTCGCCGCTGCTTTACGAGTCTTGAGTTTAGGCATGGTCTAACGTTAATTCGACACAATCCATAATTATATACTATTTCCTGAAATCTTCTGGCAAATCTACTACACATTCAGGAAACTGGCGTTGTAATGCCACAAAAACAGGACAAGGCGGTTCTGCTTGTAAATTTTCTGGGTTACTCCAGGAAAAAGGCGCTTGTTGTGATGCAGACATCCATAACAAGCGCTTTGCTCGTGTCATAGCCACATAGAGTAAACGGTATTCCTCAGACATTTTTAAATGTTCTGCTTCTTCCCACGCCTGGTACACATTAGGTATATGAGATTTACCATGTAGCGCCGTGCGAATTTGGGCGCGGGCAACTTCCGATAAAGTAAACTTACCTAAAAACTGGCTTTTGGGAGCAACCCAAAACTTACCAGGAATTGACTTTTCATGTAGAAACGGAATAAATACATAGTCCCAATCTAACCCCTTCGCTTTGTGCATAGTGATAATGGTCAATTGACCCGGACGAGTATAACGGCCTTCCAAATCATCGGTTTCCACTGGTTCAAACCGTTCAGAATTGACAATTTCACTTAAAGCCCCCAGCATTGCTTCCATAGAATTATGGTCAGTTACTTGCTGATTTACCCGTTCCGCGAGTTTATCAGCACTTGCCAATTCCGCTTGTTCATAGTTTAAAGTTAAAGCCACAAAGGAAATCAGATCATACAAGGGCAATTCCAAAGGAGCGCGAAGTAAACTACGACACAGATGCGCTGCTTTTTGTAGTGCCTCTACCCGGGGTGCTGCTAAGGGACTGGGATATAAAAATTCTTCTGGTAGACTAGCTAGAGGGTTGAGGTCTTGGGTAGGAATCAATTGACGTTGTACCAACACCTCCAAAGCAGCCTTGAGATAGTCAGAAGAATGGGGGCGATGGCAAAATTGCAATAATGCCAAAACTTCCTTGGGAACATGAGAACGGCGATCGCTTTCACCTACATCATAAAGTTTAATTTTATGATCCTGACACACAGGTTCGAGCCTCTGTGTTAACCAGCGTCCTTGGCGATTTTCTCGCACCAGAATTGCTGCACTCATATTGTGAGGATTTTCAGCAAACAACTCCACCACTCTTTGAGACAGTAATTCGACTGTATGATCAATATCCCGCGGTTTATAAAGCTCTAATCCCCTTCCTGTGGGTACTGGATTAGCATTTTTTTGGGGGTCGCCGGTATTAACAGGGCGGATTTTTTGCTCACTAAAGGGCAATTGCCGATTTTTGCGCTGATAAAACCCGTTTACCCATTCTAGAGCATAGTTGGCAGCAGCAATGATGATTCTGTTACTGCGTCCAGCTTGATCCATATTTGCTAGTTTGCCCAAGCCATGGCAAAATTGGCAAAACTCCCGGAAATATATCGGATCTGCCGGGGTAAAAGTCGAGTTAATCGCCTGATTCGGATCACCAACACGCACTAAGTTACCTGGAGAGTAGGGATTAGTCGGTGAATAATTATCTCCCTCAACACCGGCTAAAATCTCTAACAGCTTCGTCTGTAAAGGACTAGAATCTTGGGCTTCATCCTCAAATACACCTAAAACTTGGTTTTGTTCGATGGTACGGGCGCTATGGTTTTCCAGAACACGAATCGCCGCCAGGATCATATCATCGTAGTCAATGAAATCATGCGATCGCATGAGATTCTCATATTCTTCATACAATCCCGCAGCTATCCGTAAAGTTACGTATTTATCTGTTATTTTTTCACTCCACCCTCTGAGTTGGTCTGGTTTGATTCCAGAACTTTTAGCCTCATGAATGACGGTGGTGGCTAAGTCTGGTAAAACTTCCGTGCGCAAAACTGACTGACGACGTAATTTTTCTGTCTCTTCCCCGTCAAATTGCTCACCCTCTAGCAACCGGACATAAAGTTCCGGATGATTATTAATCCATTGCTCTACTGCTTTACGTACAAACCGGTGGCTTTGATTAGGAGTAATTAACGTGACATTATCTAAATCTAAACCAGACAAATCAGGGTAACGGCTAGCAATATTCAAAGCTAGACCATGTAAAGTATAAACAGCAAAGCCCGACTGAGGTAGAGATAAATCTTTTAAGTATTGGCAAATTTTTGTTTTAATATTGGCAGCAGCCGAACGAGTAAAAGTTACAACTACAACCTGACGACGGTCAAACACACCAGACTGAGCATAAACTTGGTACTGACGAGCGATCGCCATCGCTGCTGCTGCAGCCATACCAGTAGATTTACCAGCCCCCGGAACCGCCGAAACAGCCAGGAGTCCTGAAGTCCAATCAGCCATTTGCTGTTGTCCTGGGCGCAGAGTGTTACGGACTCCCCAAATCTTTCCTTGTAACTGAGACTGAATAAATTCCCCAGAGAAATTAGGACTAAGTTCAGAATTTAACATAAAAATTGAGATTTAAAAAGCACAGTAGTTTTATGTATCAGATCATCTCCCAACTGCAAAAACTGCATCAAGGTTTGACAAATAGGCAACCATATCTAAATTATTATCTAGGATTAGCTGCAATCATCGCCCTGAGTACCGTCTTACGCTTTCAGAATTTAGACTTAAAACCTCTGTGGATGGACGAGGTAATTACAGCTATTTTCAGTTTAGGGAAAAATTATGATCAATTGCCCTTAGATATCTTATTCCCACTGCAAAGAGTCCCAGAAATTTTTACTTACCAGTCTGGGGTTACTTGTGATCAAATTGCTGCAAATCTAACCCATCAGTCTACCCATCCTCCATTATTTTTTTGTGGAATGTACAGCTGGTTAGGGTGGATGACTCCCTTGGGTTCAGAGTGGGTAACAAAATTGCGATCGCTACCGGCCTTATTTGGCGTGGGTACCATTGTCGGGATTTATTTTGTCAACCGCACTGCTTTTTCTCCCGCATCGGGAATCATCGCCGCATTAATCATGGCTGTTTCTCCCTTTGCTGTTTACCTTTCCCAAGAAGCACGTCATTATACCATGCCCATGTTCCTCATCACTTTAGCATTATGGGGACTAATGGAAATTCAGCGGGATATTTTAGATAATAAACGCCTGAGATGGTGGGTTGTGCTCTTATGGTCAATTGCGAATATTATTGGTCTTTATACTCACTACTTTTTTATTTTGGCGTTCATTGCTGAAATTATCACACTAATCTTATTAATCTATTGGTGTAAAACTTCGATATTCAAAAACAGCTTAATTATAGCAACTACTGGGGTGGTAATTAGTTTTATTCCCTGGATGCCGGTAATGTTGAATCATTTTCAGAGTTCAGCCACCAACTGGTTACCTGCTACTATGCACATCTCCCCAGTATATAACACCTTAATTAGTTGGATTTTAATGGTAATTGCTCTACCTGTGGAAAATCAGCCTTTAGTAATTACAGTTATCTGTGGCTTTTTCATGGTAACTTTTGCCATTTGGGTAGGTTTGCAAGTATGGAAGGGTTTAAAAACTGTCTATTTACAAAAGACAACCCATTTATCAATCTTAACCCTGGCCACTTTTATGATTGTGGTGTTAATGCAGTTTTTTGCTATAGCCTACTTATTTGGTAAAGATATAACTGCTATTCCCCGCTATAACTTTGTTTATTATCCCAGTTTTTGCGCTTTGTTGGCAGCTAGTATTGGCAAAAATCACCAGTCAAAATTGATAATTTTGTTGGTGGGGGTTCTCAGTTGTGTGTTTGTAGTTTCTAATTTATTCTTTCAAAAGCCGTTCCTACCTGAACAAGTTGCGCAAAACATGAATTTAGAACCATCTGCGCCCATCATGCTAGTGGTAGGATATAGCAATTATCAGGATGTGGCATTGGGATTAGGTTTTGCTTTAGCATTAGAAAAACTGAGGAATAATACCAACAGTTTCAATCAATTTGATACTGTGGGTTTTTTAGAAAAATCTCCCCATTCACCTCCCTTGTGGGAGAAACTTGATCAAATGCCAACACTGGGAATATCTCAGATAAATTTATGGATAGTTGGCCCGGGAATGATCAGGAAGAGTTATCCCCAGCAGTTGGGGCTGTTTGGGGATAGTATTTGTAATATAGACACTGCACAGCACCATCGGATAGGTATTCCCTATCAACTTTACCGCTGTCAGAAAATTAGACAAGTTACAGGGGCGGCGATCACTGCCCCATCTGCATCTTTGAATACTCGTGGTATGATTAAACCACCAATTGTGGGAGGAATGGGCTAAGTAGACCCACGGATGCTCGGCGCACAGAGGTTGCATCGGCCGCATCTATAATTCCGTTGTTGGTAGCGTCTCCTATAATCAGGGGATCAGTCACAGGGAAAGCTCTAAATCCTGAATCAAGTCCCACATTTACCCGAGAAATTAAGGCCGCATCTGTAGAAAGATAGCCTTCTGTTTTGGTCGTATCTCCCACTAATGCTACCAGCTGTACTGCACTGTCTCCTACTAAGCCCGCACCGGGAAGTATTTGCAGTACACCTTTAGCACCGTAGGTTGCTGTCTGCTGAAGTTGAGCATTCAAGGTGATTAAGTCGGTACTAGCATTGAGGGCAGGTCCGCTGAGGGTAAACTGAGCTTGTCCTGGTGTATTGAAGTCAGAATTTAAATTCCAACCCGATGCGACTACATTTGCTCCTGTAATAGCCAGCAGGTCTGGGTCATATTGCAAGGTAAAGCTAATGTTGTCTACACCACCGGGATTGGTGATGCGGATGGGTAAAGGATTGAATTGACCACCCCCACGTATGTTTACTTCTTGACCAGGGGCGCGGCTAAAGTCAGGTAAGGTGAGGACTGGTACTGTGGGGCTATTGACGGTAAATTCCCGAACAAAGTTACCACCTGGGAAACCATCTTCATTACCATCAAGTAAGCGTCCGTTCGTGCTGACGAAACCATCACTACGGCTCTCCAGGGTCAGGGTGTAATTACCAGGTGCTAGAATGTCACCTGTTTTAACGAAAGTCAGGGCGTTGTCAGTCTCATCCCAAATGAGTGAACCATTGATAATATTGCCTTCACTATCGGTGAGGGTGAGGTCTGGTAGGTCTGTAACTGGGGCGAGTGGGTTGGCTAAGTCTAATCCTGTGTAAAGGTTGAGAACACTGAGATTGACGTCATCATTGAATGTCAAGACAAAGCCACTGGAATTAGTCTGAAAGTTATTGACTTGCAAAGCTTCCATCCTATCAACAGTTATGCTGGTATCAGCTTGAGTGGGGATGACTTCAGTTAAACCTAAATTATCCTGAGCCAGACTATAGAAAGCATATGTACGACCCACTTCACCGTTATAGATAGCAGATGTTTGAGTAATGCCCTGTTGCCAGATAGTAAAGTCACCATTATCTATAGCTACATAGATATCATAGGAGGCAATGCCACTACCGTTATCTGTACCCGTCCAAGATACAGTAAAGTTAGGCTCATTACTGTTGGCTGGTAAAGGGTTAACTTGGCTGACGGGGATGTCACTATCTAAGGTGTTAAAGACTGGATTAGTGAGGAGGGGAGTTTGATTGTTAAAGGTGATGCTCCCTTGGGCATCGATGCGGGTATTATTAGTAATATTGCTTAGGGGTTGGATGCTGTAACTGACAAATCCCCGTCCGGCTCCGTTAGAGTCGTTAGGAGGTAAAAAGCCTTGGGTAGTATTATCTACAGGGTTGCCAGTTAAGGGGTCAATGGCGGTGAATGTCCAAGTTACAATACCAGTGGCTACATCTAACCCAGCATTGACATCGACAAACACACCGCGAGTGTCCCGCAGGTCGAGGCGTTGATTATAATTTTGTACGCCGTTGGTAACTAGGGTAATATCTCCAAAGCCAAGGTTATTTAAGGTGAAGGTATTAAAGTCTAGGTCTGTGTCTAGTTGTTGGCTGATGGTAACTTGGGCAACAGGTGTGGTTTCAGCTTCAGCGTTATTACTGAAGCGGATAGTATAGGGAATAATTGCTCCGGCGGTTAAATAATGTTCAGTACCGAAACCGTCGGGATTCACCAGGGTATTGGGAGCGCTGACCGTAGTCAGTCGTTGTTCTGTAACAGCACCTTGGATAAATTGCAGGTCGCCATTGGTGATAAAAATATCTAGGATGACATCTTCTAGGATATCTGGATCTGTAATTCCGGCATCGCGGGCAATTTGTTCAGCGGCGGCCCGTTGTTCGGGGGTGAGGGTAGCTGCTGTGACAATATTCCGGGGGTAGGTTAGGTCTGTGAAGGTATTAGTATCTTGTCCTGGGGCGTAGTCAAAGAGGGATTCGCCTTGAACAATGCGCCAACTGTTGCCATAGTCGCCGTAAAGTTGTTCATTAGAGATACTTCCGCCAATGACCGTACCATCCCGGAGGTTAAATTCATCATTGCGGTTATTGTTAAAGTTACCCAGGAGTCCTACCACTTTACCTTGGCGGTTATCTGCTAAACCAAGGTTAATATTTAGGAAGCTCCCATTATGTTTTACCTGGATGAGGTCGTTATTGGCGGTGATAATTCTGTATTGATTCCCTTCTCTAGTGATGAGGTTTTGACCGACTGCGTAAACTGCGCTATTGGGAAGGGTGACGGTGGTACCGTTAATTAGGAGGGGTTCTGCTTGGTTGGCGTAAATGGCGATGCGTTGGTCGCCGAGTTTGATCGCAATGGCGGTGTTGATAGAAACGCTGGTACTGTTTCCCCACGGTTGTTGGCGGGTTTGGATTTCCAATTCATCGGTGGTGGATTTAACGAGGGTAAATTCTCCCACTGCTTGGAAGTCGTAGCCTAAACCGTCGAGGGTATCTAGGTGGGGGTCATTCCATGTGCCGCCTTTAAGTCTTCCTAAAAGTTCTCCTAATAATTGACCGACTACATTATTAAATAAATTACCAGCAGAAAGCCCTTTTCCTAAAGCCAAACCACTCCTATTTAACCCTCTAACAGTTCTATTGAAGGTTATACTCGGCTGCTTCCCAAATCCGGCTACACCTTTTCCTTTAAAACCGGATACACTGGGGATGAGGCCGCCAACAGCCCCAATTGCAATTGCACTTCCAAGTCCTTCAACAGTTACCCCTGTTCCATTCTCAATGACATAACCCAGTGCTCCTGTTACCCCTCCTAAACCTACAGATAAACTGTTTGCCACTAAACCGGTTGCTCCACTCGCCGCGATTAGAGTCGCTCCAGCACCAAAAGCCGCCCCTGATATACCAGCACCCGCTAAACCACTAAGAGTAAAATTTCCTGCTATTGTTGAACTAACTGCATATATACCTGCATTGGAAATTCCTCCCAGCACGGCGCCAGCAGCAATGAGTGGAACAGGGGCTAAAAGTCCAGAAGGGTCGGTATAACTAACTGGATTATTGAAAACGTATCTATAAAAATTCGCATCTCCCGCATTCAATCCAATCGGATCAACAGCTGTAAACCTGCCCAAACCACTATCATAAAACCTTGCTCGCATGAAATCGAGTCCATTACCCTCATCCATGACACCCCATTGACCGACATATTCAAAGGGGTTAGCAACGCCTTCAACTTTGGTTAAATCTTCCCCAAAAGGCAAATAACTGTAACGGTTAACATAACTCCCATCATTAGTCGTTAACCCTATGGTTGAACCCAAAGCATCGGCATCATAATAGTAACTATTACTATCACTCACCCGACTCACTAAACCGATGCCATGATGATAAACAGTAACCAAATTACCATTACCATCATATTCCCCCACAATATCCCCTAACCCCGCCGGGTCAAGTAAATATTCCGTGCGTTGACCATTGATAATAGTAGCAACCCGGTTTCCTAAACCATCATATTCATATTCCCACCTACTACCATCAGCCGTCTCCACCTCCACTAACCGATTTTCCACATCATAGGTGTAGGTGGTAGTCTGTCCCCCTTCATTCTTTTGAATTAAATTTCCATCCCGATCATAGGTGTAGACAGCATTACCAACACGAGTATACTGATTGAGATTATTACTGCTGTAACCTGTGGTTATCCCACTATCTGTTACCGCAATCCGATTACCTGCCCCATCATAGGTATAGTTGATAGTACGATTATCCGGTGTCACCACAGAGGTTAACTGTCCAACGGCATCATAACCATACTGGAAAATTCCCTCTAGGGTGGTCATGGTGATACGCCGCCCTAAATTATCATAGCTATACTCAAACCTAGAATTTACGGCGTTATCAGCTTTGTAGTTGATTAAACGGCTTAATTGACTTTCTTGGTTATACTCATAGGTGGTATAGGTGCCATTGCCGTTAGTTTCTTTAATTAAACGCCCCAGAATATCATAGTCATAGCTAATAATGCCTTGTCCCGTAACATCGGTTAAAGTTTTTAACCGTCCCAGGTTGTCATAGCCATAATTTACCGTATACCCATCCTGGGAAACTAATCTAGTCCTTTGACCATCGGCATTGTAGGTGTAGCTTAATGTCCGTCCTGTGGGGTATGTAACTTTTGTAACTTGGTCAGCACCATCATACTCCATGGTAATGCTACCTGTGGCATCGGTGACAGTTGTAAGATTACCCCTGGTATCATAGATATAGCTAACCCCAGAACCATCAGGGTATTGTTTTGCCGTCAGTAGCCCGTCTTGATTATAGGTATATTGAATCCCATTACCTCGACGGTTGACAAAACTGGTAAGATTACCCAAATCGTCAATAATAAACTGTTCCCTACTGCCATCAGGGTATGTGATTAGAGTCAGATTCCCCCTGTCATCGTAGGTATAATTAACACTGTTACCTCTGGGGTCTGTAAACCCTGTGAGTTGATTAAAGGTGCTATCGTAGGTAAAATTAACGTTTTGATTGAGTAAATTTGTCTGTCTGCTTAAATTGCCTGTACTGTCGTAACTATAACTAGACTGACCACCATTAGGCAGAGTAGCACTAATCAAATTACCATCGGCATCATAGCGAAATAGGAGATTTTGATTATTAACCCCCCGAATTTGTGCGCCATTACCTCGGTCATCTAAAAGGATAGTTTGGGATGTGCCTGTACTATCAGTAATGGTGACACCACCAACACTATCATAGCTGTAGGTCAGACTTAGCCCCTCTTCATTGGTGTATTCTCTAATTAAACGACCTTGGTTATCGTATTCAAAGTTACGCTGATAGCCCAGTTCGGATGTGACTGACAACAGAGAATACTTTTTCCCCGCTACATCGCTGGTATCGTAAGTATAGGCGATGGTTCCCTGATCACTGGTGACAGATAGCAGGGCTTCCCCAGTGGTATCATAAGTGTAATTGGTAACTTGCCCAGTGGAATCGGTAATCTGGCTAATACGTCCTTGGGGATTGTAATCTAAGGTCAATGTATCCCCATTGGTATGAACTAATTGAGTCAGTCGATTATCAGCATATTCCAGGGTGATACGATTACCGTTAGGGTCTTCTACATAACTAAGTTGACCATCCCTATTAAACAGCGAAACAATACCATTAACTTCCCTTAACCGATATTCACCATTAACAATAGTTACCACAGCGCCACCGGCTTCTGTATAACTACCGTCTGTTTGTTGCTCAAAAGCCCGCTGTAAGTCTCCCACACTGCGGATAACCACATTACCTTGATTGTCAGTTGTAGCGCGTAAATCCCACTCACTCGCCCAACCCCGTCCTAAAGCTCCTAAATTGTAGCGTTCAGCAATGGATTGATAGAAGGTACGATTAAAGGTTAAAGATAGTCCAGGGGCAGCATCTACTACATCGGTGCTACTGATTAAACTCACGTTAGTGAGAGTGTTGACTGCTTGTATCCACTCAAAGGCAAATAACCGGTTTAAATTATTAGTGGGTTGTCCAAGTTGACTTAAATAATTAGCATTTTCTGCCATTACAGCTTGAAACTGTCCCGCAGTTGTACCAAAAACAGCGGTTAAATTACTCCAAATGGCATCCCAAGCGGCATCATTAATAAAACTATAATCAGCGCGGGATTCTGCCTTAATACTAGCCCAATTAATGATTTCATCAGGCTGTACTTGTTCCACTGTGAAGGAAATCAAACCGTTACCACTGGGAGTATAGGTAAAGGAAAATTGTTCTGTTTGTCCTGGGGTTAAAATTCCTACCGGTCCATTGCCACCAGTGGCTAAACTTAAATTCAGGAGTTGGCGTAGGGTAGCACTGACAGTATTGTCTTCTGGGTAATTAACTTGGGCATTAGTGGGTACTATTCTTAGCAGGGGTGCAATAACATCTGTTTGTCCCACATTGGTATAGGTGACAATAGCCACACCAGAGGATGGATAACTCAACTGCACCCGAAGATTACCGGGTAGATTATTAGTAACGGTGAAAGCACTATTAGCGGCGGCTGTTTTCACACCATCGCTAATTTCCACATTATATCTGCCAGGGGTTAAGCCCTGTAAATCAAAGGTTGCCCAAGTCTCATTATCATTCACCCAATAAACTTTAGTAGCTTCTTTTTCACTGCCATCGGTAGCCACTAGGCTGACTTTATCGGTGGGGGAGAACTTTTGACCTACTATGATAATGGTAGTTTGCCCTTGATTACTACCTATAGCCCCACGGGGAAATCCTGATATGGCAAGACCATCATCATCAATAATAGTGAGGGGAGCGGTGTTTTGCTTGCCAATAGTTGCGCCGCCGGTGGGGGTAGTGAGGCTTAACTGGATTGTCTCGTCAAGTTCTGAGATATTGTCATTGACAATGGGAATATTAACAGCTTTAATGGTTTGCCCATCAGCAAAATTAACGGTAATGGTAGTGTTGTTATAATCATTGGGCGCTTTAGCCGTGCCATCTTTGAAGTTAATAGTGGCACTTACCACCCCATCACTTCCCCCTGTGCGAGTCACAGTGACGGTAGTAACCGGTGTTCCATCTTCATTAACAGTAAATTGAGGGGCGCTGAAACTTAAAGTACCTGGTATGGGGTTAATAATTTGAGTGGAAGTTCTTAGGGCAGTAGCAGCAACCTGTCTATTGCCTAGGTTATCAGTGGCTAAACTATAAAAAGTGTAGGTCTTACCTGTTTCACCAGTATAAATGGCGTTATTTATAGTTACATTGGTTAACCATGGAGTAAACACACCGCCATCAACGGATACAAATACATCATAGTTTCTAATACCACTGCGATCCGTTGCTCCCCATGTGACATTGATACTATTGCCTACAGTTCTTGGAGGTAAAGCACTAACGCCACCCGATGGGGGAGTAATATCTAATTGTTCAGGTTCACCGGAGCCAAAACGAGTAGTTGTGATGTAGGTGGTAGATGCTCCTGGAGCTAACAGGACTTACGCAACTGGCACAAATAGGGAGCGGAGGGAGCCGCGCCACGGGACAATTTCAATTAAACCAAGCACATAGGAATACTTGGGCGTTTGAGTTGCTGTATTAAATAATTAGACAGCAAATTATGCTTGATT
>NZ_JANQDF010000016.1:0-13668 GCF_029891675.1 Anabaenopsis tanganyikae CS-531 | reverse complement strand
ATCCCACAGTTTGATGGTGTTATCCCTACTCCCAGAAGCTAAGGTTTTACCTATGGCTGCGCCACGCAAGCTATCGGGGCTGAAGGCTACTGAATTAACCGAACCTGAATGTCCGGTGAGGGTGGCGATTGACCTCCCCGTGGCGACATCCCACAGTTTGATGGTGTCATCCCAACTCCCAGAAGCTAAGGTTTTACCATCCGGGCTGAAGGCTACTGAATCAACAAAGCTTGAATGTCCCGTGAGGGTTTTAACTAGGCTCGAACTTGCCCAGGGAACCACCCGCGCCCGTCGGGAGAGGTCAGGGATTTTCTCTATGTGGATACCCAGCACCCCTTGTATTTTTGTGGAGTCCAGTTCTGATTTACCATAGATGCCAATGACAAACCCCCGCTGGTCAAAAATTGGTCCGCCACTGACTCCCTTTTGGGGTTTACCGGACATAATTAAGTCGTATCCTTGCTTTTCTCCCTGACTGCGGGATGTCAGTTGATCTTCTGTAAACCTATACTGTCTAGGATTGGTACTTTTGGGAAACCCGGCATAATATAGGGGGGAACCATTGTTCACTGTGCGGGAATCTGCTACCGCTGCCAGTTTATACTCTTTAGTGCTGGTAAAGGTAATGATGGCTAAATCTAATCCTCGTAGGCGCTCAATTTTGTCAATCTCGTGGCTCTCCCCATCGTGAGTAATTACCTCGTAATCCCCAGTAATTACCCGATCGTCCTCTGGCTTTTCCACAACATGAAAGGCGGTGAGGACGGTATACACGTTACCTTGACGATTAATCATTACCCCAGAACCTTCACCATCCAAGCCACCGATTTTGACGGTGATTTGTCGGGCAATGTTGTTAATTTCTGCTTCTGTTAGCCTTGGTATTTCCACTGGGTTAAGAGCTAACACTGGTTGTAAATGCACTACTACCGCCGTGGTAGCGCCTAAAATTACTGCTAGTTCTGGGGTAAATCTCATGGGTAATCTATCACCTTAAGGTAACCGGGCAAGGGGAAAATCACTGACGGGGATAACCCAGCTTTGTTGACTAATCGCCGCTACTTCCTGGGGGTTGACAGATACCCTAAAGACCCCAGGAGTGATGGCGGCGCTGACTGTAACCAGTTGTGAGAGGTTTTTTACTCACCCTTGTGTACGCCTCTCAAGAGTTTGAGGTTACCAAATGCGTTCTGACTGCGGCTGTGGCTGCGGCGGCTGAGAATTGGAACTAGGGATAGACAAGTGAGCGTTAATAATATCATCTATGCTCACTCTAACAACCCTATTACTATCCTCGTCGGGAATTGCAACTCTGCCGCGGTCATTGGTGTTCAACAAAACTGGTTGACCGGAGGCACTAGTACGGGTATTTAATAGATTATCTAGGAACTTGCCGGGATCTGTGCCATTGGTGACTGTCAGCAAAGTATTATTACTATTGCAGCGTCGTTCACCAAGACCTAAACCGCAGATGACGGGTTGATTATTCACTGTTCCCACTGCTAGGGCTTGGAGTTTTCCTTGACGATTCAATTCTTCAAACCGTTGAGACACAGACTGACAGCGTTTCCGGGGTGTCCAGGTATCATTAATCCTACTATTCTCAGTCCAAGTAATAATGGCGAAATCACCATTATGGCGACGTGCCATGGTAGCAGGGTAGGCAACATCTGCATTTGTAGCCCACCTGGTTCCACAGAAAAAGTCCTGGGCTTGGGCTGCTGTGGGTTGGCTATTAATCACCGAGACGCTAGATACACTCAAGGCTACAGCTAGGGCTGTTAAAGGTACTTTCAGGTATTTTTTCATGACAGGGCTATGAAGTTGTGAAGGCAAATTTTGGTTAATATTCTTGAATATTTGGGCTGTTGGTAGCAATAATAGCCGGTTGATGCTACTGTAGCACTATTCCCCAACCATGTAAATAATTAACTGCTAAATTTTAACCTTGAGCTTACGGACTAGTTGACGGTTGACTGTTGACGGTTGACGGTAGGGTATTCTAGGTAACCCACTAGTCCACTTGTAGTGGACTTTAGCTTTGAGACGGGGGTTTCTAAGCCCCGGATCTCTGTGTAGCATTAAAGGGAATTTTTCAACCCAGAGCGATCTGCTTGCAGCAGCGCTTCGCGATCGCCCGGTGAAGATGATCAAATACATGATCTTTGAGTCACACAGATCCCCGACTTCTGGGGAAGTTATATGAGATGATGTCAATTATCTAAGAAGTCGGGGATCTTACTCACCTCCACAGATCCCCGACTTCTGGGGAAGTTATATGAGATGATGTCAATTGTGTAAGAAGTCGGGGATCTTACTCACCTCCACAGATCCCCGACTTCTGGGGAAGTTATATGAGATGATGTCAATTATCTAAGAAGTCGGGGATCTTACTCACCTCCACAGATACCCGACTTCTGGGGAAGTTATATGAGATGATGTCAATTATTTAAGAAGTCGGGGATCTTACTCACCTCCACAGATCCCCGACTTCTGGGGAAGTTATATGAGATGATGTCAATTATTTAAGAAGTCGGGGATCTTACTCAGATTTATTCGTTAGGCAAGAGCTTTTGAGGTTATCTCTGGCAAGAGTTGACTGGGCATATGTCAAAAATTGGGTAGTTTAAAACAGTTTTACCGCTTGCCAACTTTTGTGGAGTGCTACTAGCTGACCTTCCCGGTTACAAGTTGGCGAGTCAGCCTTTTAGCTTTTCTCATCAACACAAGGGCGAACAGTTTCCTAAAATCTTTGTAGTGTTTAGTTTCAGGTATCTTTGTAGCTACAGTGAGTTTAAAAGCCTAATAGTTCGTTGATAAGCAGCGGTATTACCTTGAGTGAGGTATAATTGCGCTGCTCTTTGGAGGTCTTCCCTGGCTTTGTTGATATCTCCTAGGTTACGGTAAACAACACCGCGACCACCGTAAGCATGAGCATAATTAGGATTAATCCCAATAATCCCAATAGCTTTGTTATAATCAGCCAGTGCTAAATCCCATTTTTCCTGGTACTCGTAAATAAGACCGCGAAGGATGTAAGCATCAGCTAAATTAGGATTAAGTCTAATAGCTCGTGTATAATCAGCCAAAGCTAAATCCGATTTCTGCTGGTTACGGTAAACAATACCGCGACCCATGTAAGCATTAGCTAAATTAGGATTAAGTTTAATAGCTTGCGTGTAATTAAACAGTGCTAAGTCCAAATTTCCCTGTTTATAGTAATCAACACCGCGCCTAAAGTAAGTTTCAGCTAAATCCCGATTAGACTGACTTTGACTGTAAAGTATTGGGGGTCTTTGACTAACTACTTGGGAATTTTTAATAGTTAACGCCTGGTTTTGATTGGTTTGACTCCAAGTGGGGGTAGCACTGAGGGTGAATGTCAGTGTTGTTAAGGCTACAGCTTTAGTTAGTCCTATTAATTGCATGGGTTTTACCTTTGATGGTTAGTTAAATATTTAACGGTATGCGTACTTATAAGAAGAAACAGCAAAAGTTTAAATAGATGAAATTTATAATACCACGCTCTGGACATAATCAAATAAATGACACATTGATTTTAGTCAATCTCAGTAATACTATTTAGGTAATCTTGTCATCTATCTAAAGATAGATTTTTGAGAATATAAAAATTTTAGAGTAGTATTGACCCCTCACCTTACAAAGGCATGGGGGTATATGAAATGGCGATCGCTTTACAGTAGGGTTTGGCGATCGCCTTACAGCAGCGCTTCGCCCGGTGAAGATGATCAAATACATGATCTTCGAGTCACACAGATCCCCGACTTCTGGACAAGTTATATGAGATGATGCCAATTATCTAAGAAGTCGGGGATCTTACTCACCTAGGTGCGATCGCCCATAGCACTTACGCTTTAACAGCAGGGTTTCGCCCCGTGAAGACCATCCAATACATGATCTTCTAGTCAGATAAATCTGACTTTAGCTTTGAGACGGGGGTTTCTAACCCCCGGATCTCTGTGTAGCATTAAAGGGAATTTTTCAACCCAGCGCGATCTGCTTGCAGCAGCGCTTCGCGATCGCCCGGTGAAGATGATCAAATACATGATCTTTGAGTCACACAGATCCCCGACTTCTGGGGAAGTTATATGAGATGATGTCAATTATTTAAGAAGTCGGGGATCTTACGCTCCAATAATTATGATCAAAAGTCCATTGCGTTACCCTGGTGGGAAGTCAAAAGCTATTAAGGAAATAACAGCACACTTACCAGAAAGCTTTTCAGAATTTCGAGAACCTTTTGTGGGTGGTGGTTCTGTATTTATATACTTGAAACAAAAATATCCCTATCTGAAAATTTGGATTAATGATTTAAACCGCGAGTTATATCTGTTTTGGAAATATGCAAAATCCGATTTACGCCGTCTGTTAACAGAAATTCGCCAGATTAAGCAGACATATACAGATGGTAAAATCCTTTTTGCAGAATTAACCACTATAGACAGCAATAACTTATCTGACTTTGACAGAGCAGTACGCTTTTTTGTTCTCAATAGAATTACATTTTCTGGTACTGTAGAATCTGGGGGATTTTCTGAGCAAGCTTTTGATAAACGCTTTACTTACTCTTCGATAGACCGCCTAGAGAAGTTAGGGGAGATTTTAACGGATGATGTGAAAATTACTAACTTGGATTATGGTGACTTATTGAAAGCAGAGGGTAAAAATGTATTTATATTTTTAGACCCGCCTTATTTTACTGCTACCAAATCCAGGTTATATGGTAAAGATGGTGATTTGCACACCTGTTTTAATCATCAAAGGTTTGGGGAAGTGGTCAGAGGATGCGCTCACCCTTGGTTAATCACTTACGATGATTCCCCTCAAATCAGAGAAAACTTTCCAGACTCTTACCTGTTTGAGTGGGAATTACAATATGGTATGAACAATTACAAGCAGGGTAGGGCAGCCAAGGGTAGGGAGTTATTCATTAAAAATTACTCTAATGGCTCAGGTCGGATTTGAACCAACGACCCCAGGCTTATGAGTCCCGTGCTCTAACCAACTGAGCTACTGAGCCATGCTTATTCATCGTTTATTAGCATAGCATAGAGTTTTGGGGATGGCTAGTGTTTTGTCATATTAATTTTTTTTCTATTTTTTTTAACTCGCTGGATACTGCTGTAACACCTGCTGTAGATATTGTCCTGTATAAGAAATAGGATTGGTTGCAACTTCTTCGGGTGTCCCCACTGCAATGATTTCGCCGCCTTTATCCCCACCTTCTGGACCTAAATCAATTACCCAGTCAGCGCAACGAATGACATCTAAATTGTGTTCAATGACTAAGATGGAGTTACCCTTATCGACTAACCTTTGTAATACATCCAATAATTTATGGACATCATAAAAGGATAATCCGGTGGTGGGTTCATCTATGAGATACAGGGTTTTACCTGTAGCGCGGCGAGATAGTTCTGTGGCTAATTTCACCCGTTGGGCTTCCCCTCCAGATAAGGTGGTAGCAGGTTGTCCGAGTTTGATGTAACCTAAACCGACATCATATAAAGTTTGCAGTCGGGTAAAAGCTTTGGGGATGTTCTGGAAAAACTCTAAACTTTCCTCGACGGTCATATTCAGCACGTCTGCTATAGATTTATCTTTGTATTTCACCTGTAAGGTTTCCCGGTTGTATCTTGCGCCTTTGCAAATTTCGCACTGTACATACACATCTGGGAGAAAGTTCATTTCAATGACATTGACACCCTGACCGCTACAAGCTTCACAACGCCCACCTTTGACATTAAAAGAAAATTGTCCGGGTTTGTATCCCCTGGCCTTGGCTTCGACTGTTTGGGAAAATACATCTCGAATTGCATCGAAAATACCTGTATAGGTAGCGGGGTTGGAGCGTGGTGTACGTCCTATGGGTGACTGGTCGATGACAATGGCTTTATCTACTGCGTTTAATCCCTGAATTTCTTGTAAGTGTTTGGGTAGGGGGACTTTCTTTGTTAAATGATGTTGTAGTGAGGGATAAAGTAGTTCGTTGATGAGGGTAGATTTACCGGAACCAGAAACACCGGTGACGGAGACCAGTTTACCTAGGGGAATTTCTACATCGATATTTTTTAAGTTATTGCGATGGGCGTTTTTAATTACTAAACTGCGTCCGTTCCCCTGTCTTCGTTGCGCTGGGGTGGTAATTACTCGTCTCCCCGATAAGTAAGCACCTGTTAAAGAGTCTTCCGCTGCGAGTAGGGTTTCTAGGTCGCCTTGAGAGGTAATATTTCCGCCGTGGATTCCTGCACCTGGTCCAATATCAACGATGTGATCAGCAGCGCGGATGGTTTCTTCGTCATGCTCTACGACGATGAGGGTGTTACCTAACTCGCGTAATTTGGTTAAGGTTTTGAGTAAGCGGCCGTTGTCTCTTTGATGTAAACCGATGCTGGGTTCATCTAAAACATAGAGTACCCCTGTTAAACCAGAACCTATCTGTGTGGCTAAACGAATGCGTTGGGCTTCCCCACCGGAAAGGGTCATGGCGGGACGGTCAAGGGTGAGATAATCTAAGCCGACATCTAGTAAGAATTGCAATCTGGCTTTGATTTCTCTTAAAACTAAGTCGGCAATTTGCAACTGGCGATCGCTTAATTTTAACTGATCAATTCTGGTTTGGCAATCTTGAATCGAAACCCCGGTTAAGTCTAAAATACCATATTGTCCCAAGCGTACCGCTAAAGCTTCGGGTTTTAAGCGTTTTCCTCCACAAACCTCACAGGGTTGGTCAATGAGATAGGGTTCTAATTTCTGCTTAATTAAGTCTGACCCCCCCTCGTATTGCCGTTGTAAAATGGGGATGACACCTTTAAAATTCTGCTTTGTTTCCTGGTTTTCCCCATAGAGCACGGTTTGCTGTTGTTCTGCTGTTAGCTGATTCCACTTGGTTTGGAGTTCAAACCCGTGAGCTTGTCCTAAAGTATATAGCAAATCTAGATAATAGGAGTTTTCTTTTTCCGACCAGGGGGCGATCGCTGCATACATTGGCGATTGCGGGTCAGGTATAATCAAATCTGGGGTAAATGTTTTTAAACTGCCTATGCCGTGACAATGGGGACAAGCACCATAAGGGGAGTTAAAGGAGAACAACCGCGGCGATAATTCTTCCATTACCGCCCCATGGACTGGACAAGCGAAGTTTTCTGAAAATACTAATTCTTCTTCTTGCTCCTCGCTGTGACTGACCAGGATGTTGGCAATACCACCGGACTGTTTAAGGCACGTAGAAAGAGAATCTACTAAACGCTCTTGAATACTGTCTTTTTTTACTAAGCGGTCAATGACAACTTCTATGGTATGAGTAATATTTTTATCTAGTTCTATGGAGTCGGAGAGTTCCCGCACTTCCCCATCTACACGCACCCGCACAAAACCTTGAGCAGCGAGACTCGATAACAGCTTGCGGTGAGTCCCTTTTTTCCCGCGGACTACGGGGGCGAGAATTTGAAACCGGGTACGGTCTGGTAATTCCAAAATGCGATCGCACATCTGGTCAATGGTCTGGGGGGCAATGGAGCGCCCGCATATGGGACAATGGGGTTCACCAGCACGACCAAACAGGAGGCGTAAATAATCGTAAATTTCTGTGACTGTCCCCACGGTGGAACGGGGGTTATGGGAAGTAGATTTTTGGTCAATGGAAATGGCCGGACTTAACCCCTCGATGGCTTCGACATCCGGTTTATCTAATTGACCTAAAAATTGCCGTGCGTAGGCGCTCAGGGACTCTACATAACGCCGTTGACCTTCGGCGAAAATGGTATCAAAGGCTAAGGAAGATTTACCGGAACCGGAAACCCCAGTAAATACAATCAGGCGATCGCGTGGTAATTCCAGGTCTATATTTTTGAGATTATGCTGTCTAGCACCCCGAATGCGAATAGTATTTTGACTGTTGTCGTGAGCGTGAGGAAGATGGCCATTTAAGCATGGGGTGTGATCTAACATATCGGCTGGGTAATAGTCTACTAGTAATAATTCTTAATAATACTATCTTGACAACGGTTATATTAGAACTTACGTACTATTGTTTGATTATACCACTGGACAATATCCAACGTCACTATTACCAGTCCCAAATCTGCATCTACCCAAAGTAATACTTATCAATTGTTAAGGAAGGATATTTTCCGGGGAACATCAGGTACTATTCTATGCTGAATATAGATCAGGAAATCAAACTTAAAATAAACATTAAAAATGTTTCTATACTAGAGTAAATCTGTTAGTGTTTCATGGAGACAGCAGAGAAAGTTAACAGAAGGTTAATAATGTATTCCTGTTGCGATTGTGGAGAAAAATCATTAGAAAACTATCCTGTCAGAATTGTTAAAAACTCCCTAATTGTAGAAGTAAATTCACCGATGAGATTTTCGGGTAATTTGTCGTTGGTTCAGAAGTCTTGCTGACGATAAACCCATGGAGTTAGCAAAAAAATTTAGCAATGGAGTTTGATATGACTTTAGCAAGTCCCGCACAAATGCAGCCTTTAGCCGGGGAAGAACTGGAGAAAATAAACGCTTACTGGCGTGCTGCTAACTATCTTTCGGTTGGACAAATATATCTGTTTGATAATCCCCTACTGCGAGAACCTTTAAAATCTGAACACGTTAAACCCAGACTATTAGGACACTGGGGAACAACACCAGGGCTGAACTTTATTTATGTTCATCTCAACCGGGTAATTAAAAAGTATGACCTGAATATGATTTATATCGCAGGTCCTGGTCATGGGGGACCGGGACTAGTCGCTAATACTTACCTGGAAGGGACATACAGCGAATACTACCCCAACATTTCCCAAGATGTAGAGGGAATGAAGAAACTGTTTAAACAGTTCTCTTTTCCCGGTGGTATTCCTAGCCATGTTGCACCAGAAACCCCTGGTTCAATTCACGAAGGGGGAGAATTAGGTTATGCTCTGGTTCATGCCTATGGTGCTGCTTTTGACAACCCTGATTTAATTGTGGCGGCGGTTGTGGGTGATGGAGAGGCGGAAACGGGGGCTTTAGCTACCAGTTGGCATTCTAACAAGTTTCTTAACCCTGTGAATGATGGTGCAGTGCTGCCTATATTACACCTCAATGGCTATAAAATAGCTAACCCCACGGTTTTGGCTAGGTTGAGTCATGAAGAATTAGAAAACCTATTTTTAGGTTATGGTTATAAACCTTACTTTGTAGAAGGTAGTGACCCTGGGGATGTCCACCAGCAAATGGCGGCAATTTTAGAAACTGCGATCGACCAAATCCACAGCATCCAAAGAGAAGCTAGGGTACATGGTTATAGCCACACTAGCAAACGTCCCCAGTGGCCGATGATTATCCTGAGAACCCCCAAAGGTTGGACAGGACCTAAAGAAGTAGACGGGAAAAAAACCGAGGACTATTGGCGATCGCATCAAGTACCCTTTGGTAACGTAGTCGGTAACCCAGAACACCTAAAATTACTAGAAGACTGGATGAAGAGTTACAAACCCGAAGAACTCTTCGATGCTAACGGTAAACTCATCCCCGAACTAGCAGAACTAGCACCCCAAGGACAGCGACGCATGGGGGACAATCCCCACGCCAATGGCGGTATTCTGCTGCGGGACTTAAAAATGCCTAACTTCACAGATTACGCTGTTCAGATCAGCAAACCAGGGACAACTTATGCGGAAGCTACCAAAGTAGCCGGAGAGTTCCTGCGGGACGTGATGCAACTCAACGCAGAAAGCCGCAACTTTCGGGTATTTGGCCCTGACGAAACCGCGTCAAATCGACTGGGTGCGGTGCTAGAAGTGACAGATAGGACGTGGGTAGCGGATATCCTCCCAGAAGATGAGAAACTGTCACCCAATGGTCGGGTGATGGAGGTGCTCAGTGAAACCAATTGTCAAGGCTGGTTAGAAGGATACCTGCTTACAGGTCGTCATGGTTTCTTCTCCTGCTATGAGGCGTTTATCCACATCATCGACTCGATGTTTAACCAGCACGCCAAATGGCTCAAGACTACTAATCATATTCCCTGGCGGCGACCGATTGCATCCCTTAACTATTTACTCACCTCTCACGTTTGGCGACAAGACCATAACGGATTCTCTCACCAAGACCCTGGTTTTATCGACCATGTACTTAACAAAAAAGCCGAGATTATCCGCGTCTATCTTCCCCCCGATGCTAATACTCTGCTGTCGGTAACAGACCATTGCTTAAGAAGTCGCCAATATGTCAATGTCATAGTTGCTGGAAAACAGCCATCATTGCAATACTTAGACATGGACGCTGCTATTAAGCATTGTACCAAAGGCCTGAGTATTTGGGAATGGGCCAGCAATGATCAAGGGAGTGAACCAGATGTAGTTATGGCTTGTGCTGGGGATGTTCCCACCTTAGAAACCTTAGCCGCAGTCGATATTCTGCGTCAGTACTTCCCAGAATTAAAGGTGCGGGTGGTCAACATCATCAACTTGATGAAACTACAACCACAAACTGAGCATCCCCACGGTTTAAGCGGTAAAGAATTTGATATAATTTTTACCACTGATAAACCAATTATCTTTGCTTTCCATGGTTATCCTTGGTTAATCCATCGTCTGACCTATCGCCACACCAACCACAAAAACTTACACGTGCGCGGTTATAAGGAAGAGGGAACCACTACCACCCCCTTTGATATGGTTGTGCTCAATGACCTTGACCGCTTCCACTTGGTGATGGATGTCATTGACCGCGTGCCAAAACTAGGTTATAAAGCTGCTTATGTGAAACAGATGTTAGAAGATAAGCTGATTGAACATAAGCAATACATTCAGGAACACGGCGAAGATATGCCGGAAATTCGCGATTGGAAGTGGCCTTATTAAGCTAATCACTAGGGTGGGTAAGCCATGAGCAACCCACCCTTAATTAATTGTAACTATTTGACATACTTCACCGCCCTAAAAGTGCGGTGATTGCTTAAAGTATAAGAACCCAGGCGATTACCTTCAGCATAACGCGATCGCCGCTTACGGTATTTAGTCACAAAAATAGCTTCATCATGGGTTATACACAATCTTCATAATACAAATCATAAACCTCTAGTAAAATAGTGAATCTATAGGGTGAAAAAACATCATTTTTTTTAGCAACGACAAGATAATCTTCCATATATAGCGTTCGGTGGATTTATATATTAGAGGAATTTGATAGTGAGTAACACAAGTATGAATCAAAACCAACTGGTTCATTACTCTTCAATAAAACCAGTTAATGTCAGAAGACTACCTGAAATTTTACTTCGCCGGCGCTTTTTTTGCTTAGGTATTTCCTGCATATTTATGTCAGTGACTGGCTACTTGGCTCTCAATATCAAACCGAATTATCAAAGCTCCATGCAGATATTGGTACACTCCAATTTATACGAGGGAGTTAGAGTAAATAATAGTTCCTTAAGTACAAATAATGACTTAACCGCAGCCAACCCACCAGTATTTGATCACAGCTATCAGATGAAACTGATGGTGAGTTCTAAATTGATACAGAAAGCTGTAGATATTCTGCGTTCTGATTATCCAGATATTACCCTAGAAGATATTAAAGGCTACCATAGAGACAATCAAAAAACAGGTCTGTTAGTCAAGCAATTACCAGTCATCTCTGGAGTTTATCAAGGTCATAGTCAAATATTTGAGGTTTCCTTTAGTGCTAATGACCCAGTAAAAACACAAAGAGTGTTGCAAGCTCTACAAACAGTTTATCTACAGTATAATACACAGCAACAACAAGAACGACTGAAGCAAGGACTGAGTTTTGTTAGCGCACGCTTACCTCAGACCAAAAAAGAGCTGAGTCAAGCTGAGAAAAAGTTAGAAGATTTCCGCAAACAGCATAATATACTTGACCCGGAAGTACAAAGTAAAATCCTGCTAGAATCTCTTGCTGATGTTGACAAACAGCAACAAATTACCCGCGCACAGATCAAAGATGTACAAGCTCGGTACAATAACCTAGAACAAAAAATCGCTGAGTTATCCCAGAAGGCCAGAATTGCTTCTCGTTTAAACCAATCAACTCGTTACCAATCCCTATTGGGTGCAGTTCAAAACACTGAAGTAGCCATTGCTAGGGAGGAAATGCGCTATACAGAGGAGTCGCCAATCTTAGAACGACTCAGACAGCAATATCAGAGTCAAAAAGCGCTGTTAGAGCAAGAAATCAAAGAATTGGTAGATGTCAAAGATATTAAAAATGTTAGTGACACCGAAAAATTACCCTTGACACAAGGAGAAGCAGCAGAAGTTAATCCTACCCTGATGCAAGAATTTATTCAGGTGCAAACAGTTCTACAAGGACTAAAGGCTCATGAAAATAGTTTATCTGAATCGGAGAAACAACTCAAGTCCCAACTGAGCAAATACCCCAGCCTTATAGCTGAGTACAACCGCCTACTACCAGCAGTAGAAACTCAACGCAAGATACTTGAGCAATTAGTCCAGACCCAGCAGTATTTGGGATTAAAGATTTCTCAGGGGGGGTTTAATTGGCAAATTTTAGAGGAAGCAGGTTTGGGAACTTCCACAAGTGACCGGAGAAAAACACTTTTACTGGGGGGAGTTGTAGTTAGTCCCATTGCAGGTATTGCCCTGTCCCTGATTTGGGGAATTTTGAATTACACTATATATTCTGTTAAGCAATTACAGAAGCTGACGCAGCTGAGAATATTGGGGTCAGTGCCAAAATTGGCGCTCTCTAGTGTCAACAAGGGTTTACCTCGCTGGTTTTGGCGCAAACAGGAAAATTTAGCTGTCCCTTTGTTAGAAGCTAGCACTTGGTTACCTAGCCATGAAAGCATAGATATTATATACCAAAACCTTCAAATATTCAAGCATCTTTACCCCTACAAGTCCCTGATGTTAACTTCAGCAATATCTAGAGAAGGTAAGACCACCTTGGCCCTGGGACTAGCTGCAAGTGCTGCGCGAATGAACCGGCGCGTCTTATTGATTGACGCTAACTTGCAGTGTCCTCACATACACAAAAATTTGCAACTGTGTAATGACTGGGGACTATCTCTGTTATTAATCGATGACACAAATACCCAAGTCCAAGATTATATCCAACCCATTCACCCTTCTATTGATATTTTGACTGCTGGCCCGACACCGGAGGACACAATTCAATTGCTGAGTCACAACCGAATGGCAGAACTGCTAAAGTTGTTTGAGCAAACCTATGATTTAGTCCTCATCGATGCACCGCCGATTTTAGGCAGCGTGGATGCCAGAATTTTGGCATCATGCTGTCAAGCAATTGTCATGGTGGCGCGTATTGGTCAGGTGACTAGCAACCAGTTGAAGCCAGCTATAGAAGTTTTGAGCAAATTGAATTTACTGGGAATTATAGCTAATGATGTGAGTAATTCTCAAGGTTAGCAATCGGGAAGACGTGTAAGTAATTGTAACTTATTTGCTTAAAGCGATTAAATAATATTAACTCACGCTAGACTAAAAGTAGTTGATTTAATGAGGTCTTAATGCACCATGTCACTCCCAAGGAAGCAGCTAAAATCCTTGGTGTCCATGTCTCCAGTCTCAGGAGATGGGAAAACGAAGGCAAGCTTAAAGCAATCCGTACACCAGGCGGTCAAAGGCGGTTCATCCTCGAAGAAGTCGAAAAAATC
>NZ_JANQDF010000015.1:0-79718 GCF_029891675.1 Anabaenopsis tanganyikae CS-531 | reverse complement strand
GTGGTACCCGCACCCGCACCCGTGGTACCCGCACCCGCACCCGTGGTAACCGCACCCGCACCCGTGGTAACCGCACCCGCACCCGCACCCGTGCCATACCCTTCTATGACGCAACTACAGCAGGTAACTGCACGGTTATTCCACGTCCAGAGCGATCGCGAAATTGAATTACCACAAGGTCTATCTGTGATTCATATCGGCAAACCCAATGACCGGATTCCCCCAGATATTGATGTTTCGGGATTTTCCAATTCGGAAATTGTCTCGCGGATACATGCAGATATTCGCGTTGAGGGAGATTTTCACTACATAGAAGATGTGGGAAGTTCTAATGGGACTTACATTAATAACTCGCCCCTATTACCCGGTAACCGACACCGCCTCAGACCAGGCGATCGCATCAGTCTGGGTAAGGGAGATTTAGTCACGTTTCTATTTCAACTTGCCTAACTGATTTTTGCCATCCGAGAACTGTTCTCGGATGAGCAAATTATCCACATCAAACCAGGGACGGATGTTTACCAAAATTTACCTATGAAGGAACCAGGAAAAGATTTTTTACCAAAGCTGACACGCGTTGCTCCGCCCGTAGTAGAACCTATGGGACTAACTTGGCTAATTTCAGCAGCGATAGTGACTATCCTGTTATGGCAAGTTCCGGCAGGTGATTATATTTTATACCCTTTTAGTATCCTGGCAACTTGGTTCCACGAAATGGGTCACGGATTGATGGCTATGCTGTTGGGAGGACGGTTTCATCAATTACAAATTTTTAGTAATGGTTCCGGCGTTGCTAGTTATAGCATCTCCCAAGCTCTATGGCCAATTGGACCGGCTTTAGTCGCCGCCGCCGGTCCCATGGGTCCACCTATTGCCGGTGCTGGTTTGATTCTGGCTTCCCGTAATTTTACCACTGCTTCCCTGAGCTTAAAGATACTGAGTAGCGTTCTGTTACTTTCCACATTACTTTGGGTGGGTTCTGGGTTTGGATTGCTGGCGGTTCCCATATTGGGTTTAATTATTCTGGGAATATCCCTGAAAGCTCCCCAGTGGGTACAGGGATTTGCTATTCAATTTCTGGGCGTACAAGCTTGTGTCAGTACGTACCACCAACTGAATTATTTATTTAGCTACAGTGCCGGATCATTAGGAATTTCTGATACGGGACAAATGCAAAGGTATCTGCTTTTACCTTACTGGTTTTGGGGCGGGTTGATGGCGATCGCCTCTCTGGTGATTCTATTCCAAAGCCTGCGCATTGCCTATCGTGGGCAGTAATGGGTTAAAATCAATTCAGTCTCTGTATTTATTATAGCAAATGTGCCCGACATCACTAAGAATGCGGTTCACTGCATAAATCCTGAATGTAAACGTCCTTATCCTCAACCTTGGGGCAATAACTTTTGTAACAGGTGTGGCACACTGCTACGGATGTTAGACCGTTATGTGCCTCTGCAACCCTTGGTCGCGGGAGGATTCGCCCAAATTTACACAGTTTGGGATCAGAAGACCCAGACGGAAAAAGTACTCAAAGTTTTGGTAGAAAATTCACCAAAAGCACTGGAATTGTTTAGACAAGAGGCCGAGGTTTTAATTAAGTTGCGGCATCCGGGTATTCCCAGGGTAGAATCTGATGGTTATTTTCAAGTCAATGTACCCAATTCTAAACCGCGTCAACTAGCTTGTCTGGTGATGGAAAAAATTAACGGGTTGACTTTGGAACAGGTACTACAACAAAATTATCCTCAAGGATGTCCAGAGGATTTGGTGTTAACTTGGCTGTCTGAGGCTATAAATATTTTACAGGAACTGCACAAACTCAAGATTATTCATCGCGACATCAAACCTTCTAATTTGATGTTACGAACTTCCTCCCCCACTGTTACCCTGACTCCGGGGGGAAGCAAGGTAGAACTGGTATTGATTGATTTCGGCGGGGTCAAACAATTTAACACCGCTAAGGTACGTCGAGAGTCCAGTTCAACTAAGTTATATTCTTCTGGTTACAGTCCCCCAGAACAGGTGACCGGTAGTAATATTAGTCCTGGGGCTGATTTTTATGCCCTTGGTCAAACGATGATTGAATTACTTACGGGTAAGCATCCGCTGGAATTACGAGATCCTCAAACTGGTGTGCTGCGGTGGCGAGATCAGATAAAAGTTAATCCGCAACTGGCAGATTTACTAGATGAAATGGTACTAGAAGATGTGCGATCGCGTCCAGGAAATGCAGGAATTATTCAGAAAAGATTAAATAAGATTATCCACCAATCTTCCGGGACTAGCTTATTTTCCCACATCCAGGAATCTGTGGAGCAAGGAGCAGCAAAACTTGCCGCTCAGTTTATACTTTTAATACAGGCCATTAAGAATCTATTCAATCATCTCACCAATGCCATAGGTAAAACAATTGTTTTGATAGCGCAAGCAATTCTCAAGGTTTTACAAGCTTGTGGGGCGACAATTTGGGCTATGCTACTAACTAGCCTTGGCACTTGCCTAGGTACGATTATTGGTTTCTTTGTAGCTGATCGTACGGTATTAGGCGAGAAAGTTTCAGAATATATTTTGCGTCACCTACCGCAATCAGTAACTAATACTGAAGCTATGGTAGCCACAGAAATGATAGTGTTTGTTGGCGCAGGTTGGGTAACCGCATGGGGACTAACCATATCGGGATGTTTTGGTCAACGAAAACGGTTTTTAGTAGCATCGCTCATGGGTATGATCAGCTATGGGTTTAGTTGGTTAGTTTGGCAATTCATCACACCCAAAGATAGCGGTGAAGGACTATTGACAGTAATTTTAGTTGCGGTTTTTCTATTGACCTTGAGTATAGACTTTCGCAGCCATGACATAGTTCATGCTGTGGTCGCTACATTGGGTACTGCAATTGTGTTTGCACTGTTAATTATTTTTGGTTTCCCAACTACTGTTTTTGACTTTTCTGGTCAGTCCATCTTTTTAACATCATACCTGCCCATTGTTTTTTTGAGTTTGCTAGGTCTGTTAATGAGCTTTTGGTTAGGGGTGAGTTATTACCTGATTGTCCCCGGTTTGCGCTGGTTGGGGTGGCGTTAACGGGGTGGGGTAGAGATGGGATTTTGCCCACGCCTAAAACAAGATACCCCTAGCCGAAACGAAAAGAAAGCCAGGGGTATCACATATGTGGTACTCTATAAGGATTTCAGTATAGTGCCTTAGATTGACATACTCACCGATCTTGAATATCAGTGATTCTTGACAGTTCACAGTAACTCGCTGCCGAAGCAGTCTTATAGTCACTCCCTGTCCATTTAAAGTCGTGCCGATGCCCCAAGCCGACTATTGCATTTTAGCTTTTTGTTGTTTTTTAGGCAAGTTTTTTTCCAAGAATCAAAAAAGCCGTCGTAGAACAACGGGGTTTTAAACCCATTTTTTCGATAATAAGATAAATAGATGAATGTTTTAAAGCCTAAATCCAATTTTGTATAGTCCTTGAAGTAAATTTCTGAGATTTTTATAGTTTCTTGATCAATAGGTTACATTTGTGTTCTAGTGAAAATTAGTATATTTAATGACAGTTTAGTCCTCATGTTAGACAACCCTATCCTCAGATTGTAGCTGTAGAGGAAAAGCATTTTGTTCGGGAACACTTCTCTATGATGGAAACAAAGCCTGTCACATAAAATAGAGTAATGCTAACCCGTATTAAAGACTTAGTCGCAACATTAGCGCCCCGCTTAATTGAAATTCGTCGCCATATCCACTCTCACCCAGAAGTCAGCGGTCAGGAATACCAAACATCTGCCTTTGTGGCTGGTGTGTTGTCTTCTAGTGGTCTCCATGTAGAGGAGGGAATTGGTAAAACTGGGGTGATGGGAGAACTACAAAATACTGGGATAGATGAGCGTTTATTGGCAATTCGTACTGATATGGATGCTTTGCCAATTCAAGAACGGACAAATTTAGATTATGCTTCCCGTGTACAAGGTGTGATGCACGCTTGCGGTCATGATGTTCATACCACAGTGGGTTTAGGAACAGCAATGGTGCTCTCCGAAATAGCCGAGGAATTGGGCGCTAAAGTGCGGTTTTTATTTCAGCCCGCTGAGGAAATTGCTCAAGGCGCAACCTGGATGGTCAAGGACGGCGCAATGTCCCAGGTGACGGCTATATTAGGTGTTCATGTTTTCCCCTCTATCCCCGCAGGATCTATTGGTGTACGTTACGGTGCGTTGACGGCTGCGGCTGATGATTTAGAAATTATCATTATGGGAGAATCAGGCCATGGGGCGCGTCCCCATGAAGCCATTGATGCAATTTGGATTGCTTCACAGGTGATTACTGCGTTACAACAAGCTATTAGCCGCACACAGAATCCTCTACGTCCTGTGGTTTTGAGTATAGGGAAAATTACGGGGGGGAGAGCGCCAAATGTGATTGCTGACCAAGTACAGTTGTTGGGAACAGTGCGATCGCTACATCCGGAAACCCGGAGTCAACTCCCCAACTGGATTGAAAATATTGTGGCGAATGTCTGCCATTCTTTTGGGGCGCGTTATCAAGTTAATTATCGTCAAGGTGTCCCTAGTGTGCAGAATGATTATGCCATTACCCAATTGTTGCAATCTTCAGCTGAGGAAGCCTGGAGTAGCGATCGCGTCCAAGTTTTACCTGAGCCTTCTCTAGGTGCTGAAGAC
The DNA here is from genome assembly GCF_029891675.1 of Anabaenopsis tanganyikae CS-531. Lineage (NCBI taxonomy): Bacteria > Bacillati > Cyanobacteriota > Cyanophyceae > Nostocales > Nodulariaceae > Anabaenopsis > Anabaenopsis tanganyikae. The sequence continues at coordinate 75,036 of NZ_JANQDF010000015.1, read as the reverse complement.
TTCTCTGTCTATTTAGAACACGCTCCCGGTTCGATGTTTCGCTTAGGTGTAGGCTACAAAGATAGAATTATTAATCACCCACTACACCATCCAGAATTTGAAGTCGATGAATCAGCGATTATCACCGGGGTTGTAACGATGGCTTATGCTGCTTATAAGTATTGCCAAAAAAGATAAAACTGCAACAAAAACAGCCTGTACCCGGACATACCCCAACATAGTAAAACCCACGCAAGTGGGTTTCAAATCCTTTTAATCACCTTCATCAATGAATGAGGGCGACTTAGCTAAACATTCGCTCCGGTTGTACTACCCCCCAATCTTGCTTGAATTTTGCTTTTAGCGGCTTTAAATTGTGTCGCCAGTTGCTCAGTTTGTTCAGTACTCAAGTTATTACGAATAGCAGCAAACATTGTGGTTTCTTCTTGACGAATATGATCGCCGACAATATCCATCAAATTTCTGACTCTATCTTTAAATTCCGCATCTGAGGGATTAATAGCGCGGATTTCTTCTAACAGCCGTTTTATGTGAGCATGTTCATCATAAAGTTCTTGGGTGTCGGAGTCACCATAGAAAGAACGTACTCTGGGGTAAACAACTTCCTGTTCAGCTTCGGTATGAGTCGTCAGGTCTTTGTAAGCTTGACCAAAATACTCCTGAATCTTTTGGGGATCGTTGCTTTGTAGTAATTCTGTAAACAGGATATTCACCTTATTGTGATCCATGCGGATAACATCCTGGATATTCATATCTTTTTTGTCACTGGTTTGGGTAACCGCGCTACCTACCGCACCACTAAAGGCTGCGATCGCATCTTGAACTCGTCCCCAAATCCCTTGATCTGCATTTTGTCCAGTCAGTTCACGCACACCTAAAACCTCTAAAAAACCTTTGAGTTGTTCTTGGTGAGCGCGGTTTTCAAAGTTAACCGTATTCAAAGGGCTAATGGCGGCCATGACATCAGCACCAACCTTTTGAGCCGCCTTGTGAATCAGTACACCACACATTACCTGTTGATGTTTTAATAATTCATGTTGAAATATTTTTTCATAAAAACTCAATTGAGATCCCTGCATTAATTCCCGGACTTGATTACACATTTCTTGAACCATTGGTTCTGGTTCTTTTCGGATGCCATACTGAATAATTGTAGTTTCCAGAACCCCTTGATTTTTCTGGTCATCTTCTAGCATCTTCCGGAGACGTTCAGATATTTCCACATCTGTTGATTGCGTCAAAAACAGTTGCTCATTTTCTATAAGCAACTGTTGAATTAGTTGCATACTTGCCAATTTTATGCCGATAGCATTTCGTTTGGTATCATCTAATGTCGTTACCATCTCCAGTTCTCCTCTGAAATTATTTCGTATTATTACTCTGTCTAAGAGTGACATATAATTTATGTAAGTTACATCTTTCTTTTGAATGATCGCCTTCACAACTCAAGATATAAAAATCAGATATAGTCATCCTATTTGACTTGAGAAATTATGATTGAGGAAAGGGAACAGGGAACAGGGAACAGGGAACAGAAATTGTTCATGAATCATTTAGGATTGCTATATATATACAAAAAGATTAGAATTATACTTGGGGAAATATAACTGTATAGCTGTAAATACCCCACAGGGAAGATAAAAATTTTTGGCAATTTTTATAAATTGACTCAAGGATACTGAAATAGATTTTCTCCAATAATACTAGAGCATCCTAATGGATAGGTATATTCAGACATTTAACCAAGCCAGAGAATTAATTTTGATGTTGGGGATGAAGTTATTTTCATAACTTCTCACTCAATAAACATCAAATCCGAGAAATTAACCTTACATATAGCGGCTCATATTCAACAAATTTCTTTTAGCTAAAAATAGGATAATAAATCATGGAAAGTACAGGAACAGAATCCAATTCCACACCATTTCCAAATATCCCACCAATTATTGAAAGCGACAACAGAGAGTATCAAGATAGCGGTGTACCTAGCACAGTGGCGATCGCTGGACATCCTTTACACCCCCTAACAATGATTTTTCCCATAGCCTTTTTAGCTGGCGGACTGGGGAGTGACTTCGCCTATTGGTTAACTAAGGATTTTTTCTGGGCCAGAGCTTCACTATGGTTAATTGGACTCGGACTTATAGGAGGACTCATCGCCGCCATCACAGGGATGAGTGACTTTTTGAAAATTGAACGTGTTCGCAAGCGCACCGCCGGCTGGATGCACTTATTTCTTAATGTCACTATTTTAGCGTTAACATCCATCAACTTAATTTTACGTCTGGGCGATGCTGAAGCCCGAATATTACCTTGGGGATTCTTCCTGTCCCTAGTTGTGGGTACGCTCACAAGTATCACTGGTTGGTTTGGGGCTGAACTTTCCTATCGGCACAAAATTGGTGTAGTAGGTGCTGGTAGCAGAAGATATCCCTAGTTCTTTGTGATGGAGGGTTAATAACTAATCCTCCTCACACTTCTGGGTCTAAATACAGAGAGATTCTGAATTCAATCACTCCTCAAGGTTTGTCAGCTCTCATCTTGGCTATTTTGCTCGCCATCAGGAAACAGGACTTGTAACTATATATTATAAATAGGATATATAACTAACAATAATGGGATATGCAAAGAAGAGTTAAAGTTAAACCTAATTGTAAAGAACAAAAAATTGAAGAACAAAGTGACGGGAGTTTGACTGTCAAATTAAAGTCACCCCCAGTAGATGGTAAAGCAAATGAGGAATTAATTAAACTCTTAGCGGAAAAGTTTAAGGTATCAAAATCTCGGATTAGTATTAAATCTGGTTTATCCTCTCGGCAAAAGCTGATTGAAATTGATACAGATAATTAATTGCTTTATTGTTATATCTAGTACAATCTACCAGTGAGTTTTCTATTCAATATTGATATCTTGTGTAATGGGAATATATCTAGATTGAGATTTTACTCGTTTGATCCACGCTTTGATACCGGGGAAATTTGTCAAATCAAAACCTCCTTCATGTGCCACATGAGTATAAGCAAACAAGGCAATGTCGGCAATTGTATAACGATCGCTCACAAAAAACTCATGAGTCATCAAATGATTTTCCATAACCTTTAGTGCTGCATACCCAGCGTCACGTTGTTGTTCTATAGCTGTGCGATATTCCTCAGGTTTACCTAAAATAGAGAGCCAAAATCTTGATTTAGCGATAAAAGGTTGATGACTAGATTGTTCAAAAAATAACCATTGCAATACTTGTGCTCTGAAAAAGCGATCATATGGTAAAAATTCTGTACCTTCACTCAAATACATTAATATAGCATTTGATTCTGCCAAATACTTACCAGTATCAATTTCTAAAACTGGTATTTTCCCGTTAGGATTCTTACTTAAAAATTCCGGTGTGCGAGACTCTCCTTTCAAAATGTCAATGGTTACTGTCTCAAATGGCATACCCATTTGTGTTAATAAAAGTCGCACCTTGTAGCTATTACCAGATGGTAAGAAATCATACAGTTTGAGAATTTTCATGTGAATAAGAATATAACAATCAATATCAAAATAAGTGATGCACTAAAATACAATATATTACGAAACAAAGTTGGAAAAACAGGATATATATTGTGAATATGCAGCATATTCACATCTGATTAAATTATATAAAAAAACCACAAATAACAGAAATGATAGTATTATTTAATGCTGGTGTTTAAAATTGCGATTTTATTCAGTGGAGTAAGATAAAACTATCTAGGGAATATTTACTTTAAATCAGTCATCAGCGGCTTTAATTTCGTGATTTCGGTTAGATAAAATTCGAGATTTAGTTGCTCAATATAACATTGCAGTTACGCAAAAAGTGGCAACTGTACTAAATAATCCTGAAACTCACAAGCGTGAATTGCAGCAGTTAAATGGGGGCTGAATATCTGCTTGGGCGAAAATTCACCAAATGGGTGTGAAGCTTATCAATGCTAGGGTAGAAAAAGTTAAGGAAAAACCAGGGTAAGCTCAGTATTCAAGCACCGAGCCTTGGCTGGTTTCTGGGAAGTATGGCAACCTCCACAGGAGAACTGCCAAGGCGAGTAAATTAAATCTTGTACAATTTTAACAACGGCAGCTAATGAATTAGTCCAACCAATTCATCATCGTATGCCGGTTATTTTGGCTCCACAAGATGACGATTTGTGCTTAAATCCCCAAATGGCAACACCGCCAAACACTACAGCAGCTATTGTGTCCATATCAAGTTCAAGTAATGACTGGCTACCCAGTTAATAGCTTGGTGAACAATTCTCGACATAATTATGCTGAGTGTATCATTCCTCTGAGTGAAGATCACCCACTTCCTGAGAATAGCTGTTCACAGTCCTTGAGCCGGACTTAGCGAAGGCGAAGTCTGTGGGTGCTTCACGCCAATTGCTGTATAACCATAGAGGCAAATATGCCAAGAACACAGAAAAACGATAATTTCATTGACAAATCCTTTACAGTGATGGCGGATATCATCCTGAAAATCCTCCCCACCAACAAGAAAGCTAAAGAAGCATTTGTGTATTACCGAGATGGGATGTCAGCCCAGGCTGAAGGAGAATATGCTGAAGCCTTAGAGTACTATGAAGAAGCGCTGACACTAGAGGAAGACAGTAATGATCGCGCGTATATTCATTACAATATGGGGCTAATCTATGCCAGTAATGGTGACCACGATACAGCTTTAAAAATGTATCACCAAGCGATTGAATTAAATCCACGTTTACCCCAGGCCTTGAATAACATTGCGGTGATTTACCATTATCAAGGTGAAAAGGCCAAAGAAGCTGGGGATAATGACGCTGGCGAAGCATTTTTTGATCAAGCCGCAGATTATTGGATTAGAGCCATCCGCATGGCTCCTAATAATTACATTGAAGCCCAGAACTGGCTGAAAACTACCGGACGTATGCAAATTGACGTATTCTTTTAATATTCTCTAGGTTGGGTTAAAGCTTTGCCAAACCCAATACCAAGAAACTCACCCCCACCTCCACAAGGGAGGCGGGGCGGGTTTGTCTCTCCCATTGAGCATAAGAAAAAAAATTAACCATTGAGAAACCATGATTGATCGGGAACAAGTTCATAAAGTAGCTCTTCTAGCTCGGTTAGAATTAACAGCACAAGAGGAGGAGAAATTTACCACCCAACTGGGAAGTATTCTGGAATACGTGGAACAGTTGAATGAAGTAGATGTGAGTGATGTGTTGCCGACCACAAGGGCGATTGATGTTAGTAATGTGACTCGAAAAGATGAGTTACAACCATATCCTGAGCGAGAAGCCATTCTTAATAGTGCGCCGGAACAAGAAGGGGAATTTTTTAAAGTCCCAAAAATTTTGAATAGCAACGAGTAGGGATAATTGCCTTTTTTTGGCGCTCCGTTTGTGGTGAAAACCATCCCAAGTTTTAATAGCCATGGTTTTGTATATTTCTTGGGCTTGTCCTGACTCGGATTGTACCAAAATGCCTTGCAATTGATTTTAATGCCCCTCATAAGGGCAATGAAGTAGTTAAAAGAACATTAAATTAAAGATAAACACAGATAATTTATCTGTGTTTATAGACAGGAGGAAATTATCCCCTGTTTAACTCGCAAACTAACACAGCACTTTTGTAAGTGTGGCTGTGAAGTTGGGGTAAGAAATGGCTGCTGCTTCGGCTTGGTGAATGGTGGTGATCCCAGTAGAAACCAGAGATGCGATCGCCAGACTCATGGCAATGCGATGATCTGTATGACTATCCACATCAGTACCGACTAAGGGCGTACCGCCAGTAATTTCCATACCGTCGGGTAATTCATTAACTTTTGCGCCCATTTTATTGAGTTGCTGCGCCATCACAGTAATGCGATCGCTTTCTTTGACTCGTAATTCCGCAGCATCTCGAATAATGGTTGTGCCGGTGGCAAATACTGCTGCTACTGCTAGGATAGGGATTTCATCAATCATTCTGGGAATAATATCCCCCGCAATGGTGCAGCTTTTTAAACCACTCGAACGCACTCTTAAATCTGCGACCGGTTCCCCAGCGACTTCCCGCTGGTTTTCCAGTTGAATATTGGCTCCCATGAGTGCTAAAGCCTCTAATATCCCGGTGCGAGTGGGATTAACACCGACGTTTTCTATCAGTAATTCAGAATCAGGTACAATTGCCCCAGCTACTAACCAAAAGGCTGCGGAACTGATATCCCCGGGGACAATAACTTTTTGTCCGTGTAATTGGGCCGGTCCCTTCAAAGTGACGCTATTGGTGTCTGGGTCAATAGTCAGTTCAGCACCAAAAGCCCGTAACATCCGCTCGCTGTGGTCACGAGAAAGAGCGGGTTCTGTGATGGTGGTTTGTCCTGGGGTTAATAAACCTGCAAGTAATAGGCAAGATTTAACTTGGGCCGAGGCGATGGGAGAATGATAATGAATCGGTTTGAGGGCTTGACCTTGAATTGCTAAGGGTGCTAAAGAATTACCCTTACGCCCCCAAATTTCCGCCCCCATTTGTTGTAAGGGTTGAACCACACGGGACATCGGGCGCGATCGCAAAGAACTATCACCTGTAACCGTAAAAAACCGCCCTGGATGAGATGCTAAAAGCCCTAACATCAGTCTGAGTGTAGTACCAGAGTTGCCAGCATTCAACACATCCATTGGTTCTTGGAGTTGTCCCAAACCAATCCCCTGAACCCGGACTAATTCGGTGTTCAGTTCAGAAATTTGCGCCCCCATAGCTTGAAAACAGCTAGCAGTGCTACGGGGGTCTTCGCCTAAAAGCAGCCCTTCAATCTGGGTTTCACCATGGGCGATGGCTCCTAACATTAAAGCACGGTGTGATATGGACTTATCACCCGGGACACGAATACAACCGTGTAAAGACAGACCAGTAGAGGGAGGGTGGATAATTAACTTGTGAGACTGGTCTGTTTGAGTTTCTAAAGTTATGACAGCAGCGGACATGAGGTTACCTAAAATCAACTTTTATTACTTGTTTGTGTTTGCATGTCGTGAATACGCAACCACTTTGTTGTCAGGGGTTTTCAGCCAGTCAAAGATAGGATGAATATTAGTAGTCTGTTGACATCAACTTTATATGTCCCCATCTTTAACTGAAAAAATTCTCTCTCAAGTACCAGGTGATGTTCTGGGAGCTTTACGTCAAGGCGATCGCCTGCTAGAATCTTTGAGAGAAAATACAGCACCAGTCCCCACAGTAGTTAAACACAGTCAGCAACCATTAGAAGCTGTAGACTGGGATGTAATTGTCTGTGGTGGGACTTTAGGGATTTTAATTGGTTGCGCCTTAGCAGTAAAGGGACTGCGGGTAGCGTTAATAGAAAGGGGAATTTTACGGGGGAGAGTACAAGAGTGGAATATTTCCCGCCCCGAATTGCAAGTATTTCTAGAATTAAACCTACTGAGTACCGCAGAATTAGAACAGGCGATCGCTACTAAATATAACCCAGCACGGGTAAGTTTTGCCGGTGGTACCGAAATCTGGGTAGAAGATGTCTTAAATATCGGCGTAGATCCAGTTTACCTACTAGATACATTAAAAAACCGATTTATCGCTGCTGGGGGTAAGTTATTAGAAAATACACCCTTCACTCAAGCTATAGTTCATCCAGAGGGAGTCATAGTCAATAACCAATATAAAACTAGATTATTAATCGATGCTATGGGAAACTTTTCTCCCATTACCAGACAAGCACGCCAAGGTAAAAAACCAGATGCTTTGTGCTTAGTAGTAGGAACTTGCGCCCAAGGTTTCCCAGTAAATACCACTGGCGACTTATTATTTTCCTTCACATCCTTAGAAAATCAATGTCAATACTTTTGGGAAGCGTTCCCAGCCAAAGACGGTAGAACCACTTACTTATTTACCTACATGGATGCAGAACCACAGCGCTTGAGTTTAGCCGAATTATTCGAGGAATATCTGCGACTACTACCAGAATATCAGGGTGTGGAATTAAACCAATTGCAATTTCAACGAGCGCTGTTTGGCTTCTTTCCCAGCTATCGGGAAAGTCCGATTAAAACCCCTTGGAACCGCCTGTTAACCGTGGGAGACAGCAGTGGTAGTCAATCTCCCCTAAGTTTTGGCGGCTTTGGGGCGATGATACGTCACCTCAAGCGGTTAACATTTGGGATTCATGAAGCACTGCAAACTAATCAATTATCCGCCCAAAACTTAGCACTGCTGCAACCCTATCAACCAAATCTCACAGTAACTTGGTTGTTTCAAAAAGCCATGAGTGTGGGTGTAAATCAGAAAATCCCCCCAGAGCAAATTAACGAACTACTCCGGTCTGTGTTTCAGGAAATGCAACAACTAGGGACACCAGTTTTGAAACCATTTTTGCAAGATGTGGTGCAATTTTCAGGACTGACAAAAACACTGTTAAGAACTGGTTTATTGCATCCGCTATTAGTGGCTAAAATTATTCCACAAGTTGGTATACTCAGCTTAGTGGACTGGATAGTACATTACACTAATTTAGGGGTTTACACTGCTTTATTTCAGTTAACCCCCATATTACAAACATGGATTAACAATCAACCCGCAGAACAGAAATATTATTGGCATCGTTTAGTTGATGCTTGGAAATATGGTTCTGGTAGTGACTACTTTGATGTTTAACGGCAATTATCATAAATATCCGCCCAAGTATTGAGTCTACTGGTGTGTTTGTGCTAAATCCAAGACTTCTTGGGTAGTTAAACTCCGTTTGTGCTCCATAGACGCTTGTCGCACCGCCTCTAAAACAGATTTCGTTGCTTCTGGGTTTAGAGAAATACCATGCTGCTGCAACAAGTTTAATAATAAATGCCTGCCAGAATGTTTACCCAGAAGTAAACGCCTCTCCCCACCTACCTCTTCGGGAGCAAAGGGTTCGTAAGTATGAGGGTTTTGCAGTACACCATGACCATGAATACCTGATTCATGAGCAAAACTATTTTCCCCCACTATTGCTTTCCAGGGATGTACATTGTGGCCTGATGCTGATGCTACCAGTCGGGATATTTCCCATAAGTGAGCAGTATCAATGCCTAAATTACTATTATGGATGTGTTTGAGAGCCATAACAACTTCTTCTAAAGCAGCATTTCCTGCTCTTTCACCTAAACCATTAACTGTGGTATTTGCTGATAAAGCACCCGCCTTGATCCCGGCTAGAGTGTTGGCTGTGGCTAAACCAAAATCATTGTGGGTATGCATTTCTACAGGTATAGACAATGCGTTTACTAATTTTTTAACTTGCGTGTAAGTATTGAAAGGATCCAGGACTCCCACTGTATCACAAAAACGAAACCTTGATGCGCCACATTCTTGAGCATCAAGTGCTACATCTAAGAGGAATTTTTCTTCCGCTCTAGAGCCATCTTCCCCACCTACGGAAACAAACAGTCCATGATCAAGGGCAAAGTTGATACTGTCTCGCAGTTTTTGTAAAACTAACTGCCATTTACCCTGAAATTTAGCATTTATTTGAATTGCTGATACAGGGATGGATATATGCACTCGCTGCAAACCACAATCTATGCTAGCTTGAATGTCGGAAATTACGGCGCGGTTCCAACCCAGGAGTTGAGCTTGTAAACCTAAGTTGACAATTTTGTTTATGGCTTGTTGTTCTGTTTCACCCATGGCGGGGGTCCCAACTTCTAGCTCATGAACTCCAATCGCATCCAGTAATTGGGCGATCGCTATTTTTTCTTGTAAGTCAAACACCACACCAGCGGCTTGCTCTCCATCCCGGAGAGTAGTATCGTTAATTACAATTCTACTCATTTCTTTAGTGTCTGTGACATCATACCTTAATATACAGAATTTTCACCAAAAAAGTAAGTAAAATTACAATTATTATCCGGAATTTTTAAGTAAATCAAAATACAATTTTACATTTCTATTCAATCAAAGCCCCACCACAACTTGAACCACAGCCAGCAGTACAGCCATAACAATAGTTAGCTGTTTGAATTTCAGTAATTAAGTCTAAAGTTCCAGACTCTAGCAATTTACTGACTGTTAATGATTCACCATTACCAGTTTTAGCTGGTAGGTTCATCATTTGATTAAAATCACAATCATAGACATTACCGAGGTAGTCAACCGACAGTTCATTACCACACATTAAGTGCTCAACTGTACTGTGATTAAAATGGGACTCTAAAAACTGTAAGTAGCTAGTATGCAGACTTTTTCTTTCTAAATATATTTTAGTTCTGCCAACCGGTAGATTAGTGATGGTAAATAAGTTGTTAAACACAATATCAAAATGCTCTTGCAAGAACCTTTTGTAATCTCCTTCTAGTTTAGTTTGCTCAGGGGCTAAAGAGAACTTTTCGCTAGTAGGTAAAGGTGGATTATATACTAAGTCCAAAATTAAATCATATTTCTTGCCATAACCGAGTTGATTCAGCCATTGTAAGGCTGTAATTGAAGCATCAAAAACACCATGACCGCGCATTTTATCAACATTATCGGCCATGTAGCAAGGCAAAGAAGCAACAACTCTTACTTGGTGTTTGGCAAAATATTCTGGTAAATCACCAAAACCATCTTCAAAATAAATTGTTAAATTAGACCTGACAATCACCTGCTTACCTGTAGATTTTGCCGCTTCTACCAAGGGCTTAAATCCATAATTCATTTCTGGAGCGCCACCAGTTAAATCTACAATCTCAATCTCCGGGAACTGGTGGATTAAAGTAATTAACTGTTGGCAAATTTCGGGAGAAAGTTCTTCTACACGTTTCGGACTGGCTTCGACATGACAGTGATTACAAGCAAGATTACACCGCCTACCTAAATTAATTTGGAGAACAGAAATACTTTTTTTTGTCAGAGGAGAAGTAAGTTTATCTTTAAATGATGTTATGACTGGTGTGAATATATTTGTTTGAATATTTGACATGATTTTATATTCCCAAATTAGTTAACATTATTATGGTTTATCGAAGGTTTATCTAATTTATATTACTTTTTACTATCATTGTAATAATCTATAAATAATTCCACTAATCATCATGGCAATGGGTAAAGTTAAAACCCACGATAATAAAATATGATAAAAGACGCGGAAATTAGATTGGTTGTCAATCAGTCCTACACCAAAAATAGAACTAACTGAAACTTGAGTAGTGGAAATAGGCAGACCAAAATAACTAGAGGCTATTACTAAAATCCCAGTTACCATATTTGCAGATAGTCCCTGGTTATGATTGATGTCGGCAATTTTCTCGCCCATAGTTTCGGCAATTTTTTGGGAGTTGAGTAAACCACCGAGTCCCATGGCCATTGCTATGGTTAACATTCCTCCTTGAACCGAAAAATAATCAATAATTAAAATGAGGGAAACAATCTTAGGAGTGTCATTTAAACCTCTGGTAAAACTGATAATACCTGCACTGATCAAGTGGCAAATATTAACTATTTTTTCGTCGGGTTGCAGGTTAACTTTAGAACCGATGTATTGGAAGAATCGATGACTTCCTGCTGCTAAACAAATAGCAATAATAGGACTGAGAAAGAGGGGTAAAATAAATAAGCTGCCCAAAACTGCAAAGTTAACCTTGAGTCCAATAGCCACTAACCCTGCCCCCAGTATAGCACCTGTGATAGTGTGAGTTGTGGAAATGGGAAATCCTGTGATGGCAGCAAATAGCAAGGTTAAACCGGTGGTGATGGCTACAGCTAAATGGATTTCTGGTGCATTAGCGATCGCATCTGGAAATATACCTTGAGCAGTAAACCTTGGTACTAATGTACTTGCCCAGAAAACCGCAGCTACAGCACCAGCAAAAGTTGTAAAACTTGCCCACAAAATTGCTGTTTGGTAACTCATTGTGCGGCTACCAAACAGTGTTGCTACACCTTTAAAGTTGTCGTTGGCTCCATGGGAATAAGCTAAAAAAAGCGTAGCCAAAAATAAACTAATTATTAACATTTTTGGGGCGTTCAGAGTTAACAGCAACCACCACCGCTATAGTACCAGGTAGAATCGGTGATTAAAATTTCTGCTGGCTTGAAGGCGGCCAGTTTAGCCGCAGTTTTATCACAGACGGCTGCGGGAATACCACGCTGTAGCAGATGTCCATCCCCATCATTAAAACAAGATTCTATACCGGCATAAATTGCCGTTTTCCCGGTAAATATACAAGGGCCATCTTCGGGAATATCAACTTTAAAAGCAACAGAATCAAGACTTTCTAACAGGAGATGTGTTTCTAAGTTGTAAGTGTGGGAATCTAGCAGACGGTAAGGGCGGCGGGCGCGAATTTCAATTTGACCAAAACCGGCATTAACGATACTTTGAGTATATTCCTCATAAGTGAGCGCCCCGGATAAACACATAGCACGTAGTCTCTCATCCTGTTGTAAATGAGCAGGAATTGCACGGGTAGCAATGGGGTCGCTCATCTGCAAGCGTCCACCTGATTTTAAAACTCGATATGCGGCTTTTAAAGCACGGCTTAAGTCTTCTGGCTCAAAAATGTTAAAAAGGCAATTTTGCGCCACAATATCGACCCTAGCATCACCTACGGGCAGATTAAAAGCGTCGCCTTCCCGAATTTCTACAAAGCTGGGATCAAACCAAGGGTTTTCTCTAGCGGCAATTTCTAGATTACGTGCGGCGGCTTCTCGCATAGCTGCAACTGGTTCAATGGCAATTACAGCACCTGGATAACGAGAAAAATAAGCGAATTGCAGTGCTTCCAACCCACCACCCACACCGACATACATCACCGTGGGTTGGTTGGAAAGTTCATTATGGTGAACGGTGGTACCACAACCATAGTTCATTTGCTGCATTTCCCGGGGAATTTTCAGCCCTGGGAGTTGCACGGGTGTAGTTTGGACACAACACAGTCCCACTTCTGGTGTTTGTGCAACTTGACTGTAAAACTGTGCTGCTGTTTCTAGATAGGTCATTATAGTTTTGGTCTGATATGTTGTGTCTAGATGCGGCCTTGTGCATCCTAATATAGCTAATCATGATTTAAATCAAACAAGTGCAGATTTATCGATTCTTATCTGTAATTAGTTATTTCTTCAAGTACTATGACTCAAATTCGGATAATTAGTGATGTTTTCTCCACTCGTTGCATCTACCCCTGAACTTGAGTAACACTTGAGAGGGGTTACTCCCTTTGAGTTTTAACCAGATACAAGGGTGATTGATGTATGACTTCTAACTTTTTGAGCAACAAAAAGCGCCTGTTTGATCAATGGGCTCCCAGCTATGATTGGCTTTTTCCTTCGGTAATTTACCAAGCTATCCACAAGCGGTTATTGGAGTATGTGGATTTACCCCGGGGGGCTAATATACTTGATATGGGTTGTGGAACTGGAAAACTTCTTGACCGCTTACTAAATGAATTCCCTGATGTCCGTGGTACTGGTTTAGATTTGTCTCCAGAAATGTTGCGGATAGCCAGACAGAGCGATCGCCACCGTCCACGTTTAATTTATATTCAAGGTCAAGCGGAATCTTTACCATTTGGTGAAGGTGAGTTTGATGCTGTATTTAGCACTATCAGCTTCTTACACTATTTGGAACCTGAGCAGGTACTAAGGGAAGTAGCGCGGGTGCTTTCTCCGGGAGGGCGGTTCTATTTAGTGGACATTACCACCAAAAAACAGACAGTGCCCCAAGTGTTACCAATGTCTGATGGGAGGATGAGATTTTATAGCCCTCAACAACGTGAAGTTTTTGGCTCATCGGCGGGATTATTGTGTGTGACTCACCAGTATTTATTAGGTCCTGTTTTGCTGACAATTTTTGCTAAACCATCTGAGATTTAATCAGAAATATTACTTAACTGGTGGTAGCATTTCTAAAACTAGAATTTGTAAATCAGGAAACGCCAAGGGGGAAATAGTCGCATCTTCTGGCAAAATCGCTGCGCTTTCATACCCTAACTGAGTGGGTTCCCGAAAAACGTGTAATTGACGGCTAGTTACATCTAGCACCCAATAATCTGTAATTCCGGCTTGGGAGTAGGCTTTTGCTTTAGTGTCACAGTCTATTTTCAGACTACTATCTGCTACCTCAATAATCAGATAAACTTCTGGTGGTGTAGGATGATGGTCTGCATAGTCTAAAGGATCTACTTTGACGACAGCAATATCTGGTTCTGGTTCAGACATTTCATTTAACTTAATGGGGTCTTGAATGGATACCCAAGCCAGATTTGCTAATCTGTTCTTTAGCAAGTAATCTGTTCTTCCCACTGCTGACCTATGAGCTGTTCCTTTAGCAATCATCCATATAATCTTTCCTTCTAGAAGTTCCACTCGCTCGTCTACAGCAAAAATCCCAGCCGCAGCCATCCGGTGGTATTCTTCAACTGTCCACAGGCGAAGCGGTAAGGTTGTTTCTGTGTTTTGCATGATTTGTATAGCAAATGTGAAAATCGCCGGTATTCACATTTTAACATTTAATATTGACTTTTTTCTATTTCTGTGATAATGAGGTGACAAACATCAATAATCACTCAATGTGCCAAAATTTGAATTTCATCTAGTTGATTAATTACCACATCCGCACCCCGGACATGATCTGATTGACCCACCCAGGTAATACCAATGCAACCTGCGGCTTGAGCATTACGCCCCATTTGCATATCACCGACCGCATCCCCTACCATCAAGCTATGACCAGGTTCTACCCCCAAAGCCTGACAAGCCTGTAAAAACAAGATGGGATCTGGTTTACTCGGTCCGTCATCTACTCCTTTTTGCACCTGGATGTAATCATGCAATTGGTATCTGGTGACAAAATCACTGACTTCGGCTGTGGTGGAGGCGGAAATTATCCCCAGTTTGATTCCTGCGGCTGATAAGGATTTTAATAGCTCTAAACTACCTGGAAATAGTGGCGCTGGAGTGGTACTGAGATATTTTTCCGCTTCCTCTAAGGATTTGCGAGCGATTGTTAAAGACTCAAACCATCCTCTCCCAGTTTCGGCAATATATGCAGCTGCGGCGATTTCTGTTTCCCTGCGACTAGCTACCGAGATTAAACCGGCCCGGTCTAGGGTGTCGCTGTTGATACCAAAAGCCATTAATAAGGGCTCGCCAATACCGGGTATTTGCGCGTCTATGATCCGCACTGCTTTTTGTCCGAGCGATCGCAAATAGGCTTCTGAGTCTTCCAATGTACCATTTTTATCAAAAAAAACTGCCTCGATCTGATCAAAACTGATATTTCTACATTTAATATTTACCAAGCCATTTCACCTCATATAAACAGTTTTTAGTAGAGAATATAGTAAAAAACTCCGATAATTACTCCCATAATTATGGGAGTAATTATGAGAGTTTTGCACTTTTGGTCATCTGAGATAACAGGTTTTAACCGATACTTTTTTGCTCACTAAGGCTAACAAATACATAACTTAAGATTGTTTCTCAACCAGGGGGTATCAAGCAATGCACTCCAGATAAATTAAGCGCGCACCTGTTAAAAAATTCCTGAATCTAAATCTATAATAAGACCTTGGTTCTCGGCTTTATGTTTGAGAATTTCGTGACCAGGATTTTTTTAACCTTGTTTTAACAAAAGCATTATTGACACTCTCAGGTCTAAAGACACTGATATTCTGCTGACAGAATAACTTTAGGTCTAACCCCACAGTCTTACTCTCGCTATGATCGTCAAATACCGTCTACCCAGTCGGCTAAAGTCTAAGCCTAGCTTACTGGCTACTTTTCACAAGCAAAGACAACGGTGGTTGTAACCACCAAGTCGCCTCCCTGTCAGGGCTAAAGCCGCTGAGTTTCCCGCTTACCGCGATATTTTTATCAAAGAAAGTGAGCAAATCATTCCTGTTCAACAGCAGACGGAATATCGTCTTCAAAATCGGTTGCTACTGGGGCTTCCGCATCTATTGTAGTTACAGCTGATACTTCTTCTGTAGCCGGAGCTTCTGCTGTAGCTTCTAGCGCCTCCTCAGCAGCCACAACCTCCTCAGCTTCGGTAGGCGCAGCGGTAATACCTTGCTGTTTAGCTAACATCTGTTCGCGATACTTAGCCGCCATTTCTTCGGCTTTATCATAAACCAAATCACGGTTTTTAATCATATCACCGGGTTCTGGTTCCAGCTGCTTGGTAGACAGGGAAATCCTACCTCTTTCTGCATCCAAATCAATGATCATGACTTTAACTTCATCATTGACATTGAATACGCTGTGAGGTGTATCAATATGCTCGTGGGATATTTCCGAAATGTGTAGCAGTCCGCTCACACCACCAATATCAATAAATGCACCGTAGGGTTTGATACCACGAACCGTACCGATGACCACTTCGCACACTTCCAGACGGTTCATCTTGCGCTCAACCAGCGCTCGACGGTGGGAGAGAACTAGGCGGTTGCGTTCTTCGTCCACTTCTAGGAATTTTAATGGTAGTTCTTCGCCCACCAATTCTTCTTTGGCTTTGCGGGTACTAATATGAGAGCCGGGGATAAAGCCGCGTAATCCTTCAATGCGGACTAATGCACCACCGCGGTTAGTAGCAAACACACCGGAGCGAACAGTAGCATCTTCTGCTTGTAACTGCCGCACACGTTCCCAAGCCCGCATATATTCGATGCGACGAATGGAAAGGGTGAGCTGACCATCTTCGTTTTCATCGGTCAGGATGAAAAATTCTCTGGTTTCGTTGGATTGTAAAACTTCTTCCGGGGCATCGACCCGGTTAATAGACATTTCTTGTATAGGTATGTAGGCTGCTGTTTTAGCACCTATGTCAATCAGAGCGCCGCGCGGCTCTATACTGAAAACTGTGCCCGGGACAATATCCCCAGGGCTAAAGTGATAGTCATACTTATCAAGTAGAGCAGCGAAATCTTCGTGAGTGAATCCAATTTCTGTAGCGGTTAAGTTCTGATTGACCATGCTGATTTGTTCCTGGTTCTAGTCTCCGTAAAGGTTGTGGCATAGGCGTGATGTATATGCAAGGCACTACGAGGCAGGTACACCTACATCTTTTTTTATATTAGCTTATAAAAGCTAGTATTAAAACATATTAACTTCCAGATATTAGATTATATCATATTATTTTATGACTGCAATGATTTTTTTATGCTGATTTAACACTGCCTGGGTATTGACAAAATGACATATCCGCCGATAACACCATTGTGATCGGCGAATAATAAGATTTAAATGCCCTTAACATTCCGGTAAGAGCAGTTTATTTTTCTTCTTTCTTTTCGATGCGGGGGGGTTCGCGGAATGCGATCGCAAAGAAAAGAACTCCTATGGCCAAAGCCAAAATCAAGATATATGCAACGCTTTCCATATTAAAAGCTCCTGCGTCATTAATTAGTCAGTAATTATGGTTTTTGAGTATTTGACGACTTTTGTGGCTAATTACCAGGCATCAAGCGTCTTTGTTACGGGTAGGTCTTGGGACTGGGTTATGGCAAAAACCATTCCCCAGCCCCTAATCCTCAGAAATCAGAGGAATTGCTTACGCTTCCTTACGTACACGGGTGGTCTTGTCACCAACTTTCTGGAACAGACCCCATTCAACTTGTTCTTCCAGGTCAGCATCAACACCGGCAAATACGTCTCGGTAGATTGTCCGAGAACCGTGCCAGAGATGACCAAAGAAGAACAGAAGAGCAAATACAGCGTGTCCGAAGGTAAACCAACCCCTGGGGCTGGTACGGAATACACCGTCAGAGTTCAAGGTTTCGCGGTCGAAATCAAAGATTTCGCCACCTTGAGCCTTACGGGCGTACTTCTTCACATCGGCTGGATCTGTAAAGGTTTGACCATCTAGGTCACCGCCATAGAAGCTAACGGTAACACCAGTTTGTTCAAAGCTATATTTGGATTCTGCCCGACGGAAAGGAATATCAGCGCGGATGACTCCATCAGCATCAGTCAAGATCACTGGGAAGGTTTCAAAGAAGTTGGGTAGACGACGCACGGTCAATTCCCGACCTTCACCATCTTTGAATACCGCGTGACCTTGCCAAGATTGGGCGATACCATCACCCTTAACCATTGGGCCTGTACGGAATAGACCACCTTTAGCTGGGCTATTACCCACATAATCATAGAAAGCCAGTTTTTCAGGAATTGCTCCCCAAGCTTCTGAGAGGGTAGCGCCTTCAGCCAAACTGCTTTGTACGCGACGCTCAATTTCCTGAGTGAAGTAGTTTTGATCCCACTGATAACGAGTAGGTCCAAACAGTTCAATAGGGGTGGTAGCGTTACCGTACCACATAGTCCCAGCAACTATAAATGCTGCGAAGAACACCGCCGCAATACTGCTAGAAAGTACGGTTTCAATGTTCCCCATCCGTAGGGCTTTGTATAGCCGTTCGGGGGGTCTAACTGTCAGGTGGAATAAACCCGCAATAATACCAACAACCCCTGCGGCGATATGGTGAGCCACAACGCCACCAGGGTTAAATGGGTCGAAACCCGCCGGACCCCATTCTGGCGCTACTGGCTGAATACTACCAGTGATTCCGTAGGCGTCAGAAACCCACATACCAGGGCCAAATAGTCCAGTGAGGTGAAAAGCACCAAAACCAAAACAAAGTAGACCGGATAAGAACAAGTGAATGCCAAACATTTTTGGCAAATCTAAAGCAGGTTCACCAGTGCGAGGATCTCTAAAGAGTTCCAAATCCCAGTAAACCCAGTGCCAAACGGCTGCTAGGAACAATAAACCGGAAAGGACGATGTGAGCCGCAGCTACACCTTCAAAAGACCAGAAACCAGGGTCACTTGCAGGTCCACCGGTGACGCTCCAACCACCCCAGGATTCGGTAACGCCTAAACGGGCCATGAAAGGTAGTACAAACATACCTTGACGCCACATCGGGTTAAGAACTGCATCACTGGGGTCATAAATAGCTAGTTCGTACAATGCCATTGAACCAGCCCAGCCTGCAACTAGGGCTGTGTGCATCAAGTGTACAGAAATCAACCGTCCTGGATCATTCAGAACGACTGTATGTACTCGGTACCAGGGTAGTCCCATCGACTACGCTCCTCCTCGATGAATTATGTTTACAAAGGAATTTTCTTACTGAGGTTCTGAGGGACGGAACCGTTTAAGGTTTGCAGTGGCTTAGGTGGGGTTAATCCTCCTATGTCGCTGTTTTACCGCCATTCAGCCAACTCTTTGAGTTTTTTTTATTGCCAGTCTGCTATATAAAACCTAGACAAAGCTAGACTTTACTTTCTACTTCAACGGGAGCATGGGAGCGGTTATCCCTCAGTAGACTTGCACGCCTTAGCCAGACGCGATATTTCTCAAGTTGAGATTTACAAGAAAGACTACCGCTATCATTGCTTGGTTTTCGCCTTGGCAATAGTCTTAATTCAATACTTGATATCGTAGGATTATATATCAAGTGGGCGATTTTCTTAACTCACTTATGTCAATGCTTGTCAACATAAGTATAGTTTTGTCTATAAAATAGTCGGTTTAGGACTACCTCAGACACTATGGCTAGTTTGGCAATATTGTCAGACCCTGGGGAACTTGACTCTACAGAGTAGGCGATCGCCTGTATGACTTTAGAGGGTTTTTCTTTGTGGAAAATTCCTCACTGGTGTTTGAGTAACCAGCCAAACGCCTGTAAAACGTTGGTAAATCAGGAAATGCCGCCCTTAAGTCAGCCACCTTTTGAGCGTCTCAGCAATTGCCAAGCAAAAAATGAGAATGTTTTAAAAAGTGTAACTAATTGGTGCCCTTGTTTGCAAGCGTGTCATTAAGACTCTTGAAACTCCTAATCCCAACTATGTTGCGAATAGTTAAGTATTTAGCCTATGTGTCATAGTATGATAGTTGACCGCTAATTGGAAAAATCACAATAGTATGATCTCGTTTTTCTTGACCGTGAGACGATGGAGCGCCATCACAAAATTTTTATCATGGTTTTCTCTTTGTCTACTTTTGGTTGTCAGTTGCGCTCCTGGTAAGCAGACAGGGAATTTACCCACTCCTACCGTTGACGGTCGGATTACTGTCGGTACAACTCTCAAACCCAGAACCCTCGACCCCGCAGATACCTACGAGTTGGCTTCCTTGGGTTTGGTGTTCAATATGAGCGATCGCCTGTACACTTATGAACCAGGTAACACAGAAATTAAACCCCAATTAGCAACAGCATTACCCGAAGTCAGCGCTGATGGTTTAACTTATACCATCCCCTTACGTCAGGGAGTGGTTTTTCACGATGATACTCTGTTCAACGCCCAAGCTATGGAGTTTAGTATGAGGCGATTTATGGAGAATAAAGGTAAGCCATCTTTTTTACTATCTGATACAGTAGAATCAGTAAAAGCGACAGATGATTATAAGTTAACCATTAAGCTCAAAAGACCATTTGCCGCCTTTCCCTCACTCTTAGCATTTTCTGGGTTGTGTGCAGTATCACCCAAGTCCTACGAAATTGGGGCGGGTAAATTTCAGCCCAATATCTTTGTAGGGACTGGTCCATATAAGTTAGCTCAATATGGCACAGATTCCCTGAGATTAGATGTATTTGAGAAATACTGGGGGGAAAAACCAGCCAATCAGGGGGTTAACATCCAAATACAGACTAGCCCAGTCAATTTATTTAACGCCTTCCGTACAGGTACAGTAGATATAGCCTATCTATCCCTACAACCAGAGCAAATTCGCAGCTTAGAAGCAGCAGGAGAAAAAGGGGATTGGCAAAATATTACTGCTGAGGGTAGCGTAGTGAGTTATATGGTATTCAACCGCAATCAGCCACCCTTAGATCAACCAGAAGTGCGAGCTGCTATAGCGGCTATGATTGACCGTCAACTTTTAAACCAAAGAGTTTTACTTGGTCAAGCCCGGCCATTGTACAGCATAATTCCTACCACCTTTAAAGTTTCCCAGCCAGTATTTCAAGAGAAATATGGCGATGGTAACTTTCAAAAAGCTCAAGAATTATTAACCGCAGCTGGCTTCTCCGCAGAAAAACCCGCCAAGGTCGAAATTTGGCACCCCTCCACCTCAGCTAATCGCAGTTTAGCCGCACAAACTCTTAAATCATTAGCTGATCGAGAAATGGGAGGACTACTACAAATAGAAGTTAATAATGTGGAAAGCGCCACCTTCTTTAAGGACATTTCCAGGGGTCTATATCCAGCGGCGTTACTTGACTGGTATCCCGACTTTTTAGACCCAGACAATTATGTATACCCATTCTTATCTTGTCAAAAAGGCTCCCAGGCTCAAGGGTGTCAAAATGGAGGTAGTCAAAGTCAGGGTTCCTTTTACTACAGCCGAACCATGAATAAACTAATTGCACGACAACGCCAAGAGCAAAACCCCGCAGCGCGTGAGGCAATTTTCCGAGAAATTCAAGAGCAAGTCGCCAATGATGTCCCTTATATTCCCTTATGGCAAACTAAAGATTATATATTTGCTCACAACGGAGTTAACAACGTCCAACTTGACCCCACCCAAAATTTAATTTATCGGAGTATCAGCAAGCAGTAGAAGGGCGATTTGTTACTAAGTCCGGCAGGATAGCGACCCCACAAGACTTTTAGCTGATATCAAGTTTATATAGCTGGTCAATGCCAGCTATCAGATATTCTGTTAACAATTACACATTAAAATATGTCTCGTTCTCAGGCTTTACAATATTACATTGCCTCTCGGTTACTTCTAGCACCCCTGCAACTGTTAACTATTATTACTATCGTATTTTTATTACTGCGAGCCACACCGGGAGACCCCGCAGATGCAATTCTAGGGGGACGTGCGCCAGAAGCAGCTAAGGAAGAGTTACGCCAAGAACTAGGTTTAAATCTTCCCCTGTGGCTCCAGTATGGTAATTATCTAATTAACTTATTGCGCTTTGATTTAGGAACCTCCTTAACCAGTCGGGGACAGGATGTATGGGAGATCATTGGGCAATATTTCCCCGCCACTGTAGAATTAGCGGTATGCAGTATGGCGGTAGCTGTAATTGTGGGTATTGTCGCCGGTACTGTTGCTGCATCTCGTCCCGGTACTTATTTTGATATTGGCGGGCGTTTATTCGGTATTATTACTTACGCCATACCCATGTTTTGGGCGGGAATGCTTTTACAGTTGATTTTTTCTGTACAATTGGGTTGGTTTCCTACTTCTAACCGGTTTCCCCCTAATCTTCCCGCTCCTGTGTCCATCACTGGACTATATACCATTGATAGTTTGCTCACAGGTAATTTTACCCAGTTTTTGGTATCCTTGCACCATTTAACCCTGCCGAGCCTGACCCTAGGAATATTACTCAGTGGCATTTTTGAGCGCATTGTCAGGGTAAATCTTAAACAAACCCTCAAAGCCGACTATGTAGAAGCCGCTAGAGCCAGAGGAATCCATGAAAATAAGATTTTGGTATCCCATGCCCTAAAAAATGCCCTCATCCCAGTAATTACAGTGTTAGGATTAACTTTTGCCTCCCTCCTGGGTGGTGCGGTTTTAACTGAGGTAACATTTTCCTGGCCTGGTTTAGCCAATCGTCTCTATCAAGCTATTTCTGACCGTGATTATCCCACAGTCCAGGGAATATTAGTATTTTTTGGGGCAATTGTGGTTACCGCCAGCATATTAATTGACATTCTCAACGCCTATATTGACCCACGGATTCGTTATTAGTCGCCCCGGTGCTGCTGCAGATCGCACAAGGCACCAGTTAACCATTACCGAAGTTCCAACAAAATGGCTAGAATACTGATTGTTGAATGAAAACATTCTTTTGCAATTTGAGATGATTTTTGAGGGAACCGGGGGTTAGAAACCCCCGTCTAAAAGCTAAAGTCGGATAAATCCGACTGGGTGTTAGATATAACAGTATAATTGACATATCTTCTGGTTGAAACACAGGGGATTCTAAAGTATAGAATACATAAGTACAATAAATAGCGATCGCTCCTGGCTACCACAGTTGACGGTTGACTCTCATATCCCCGACTTCTGACCATGATATTGTGGGGTAGGCATAAATCTTGATAGAAGTCGGGGATATTGGCCACCAGCGATGTGCTTAAGGGTATGAGTGGTGGACCGGTGTTGAATTGTAGCGGCGAACTAGTGGGTATTAACGGCCTCCATGCCCAACCCATTTGGGGTAATCCCTATGTATTTGCCGATGGCTCCTCTGTCAACCCCAGGGATGTAGCCGCTATTAGTCAATATAGCTGGGGTATCCCCGTCAGTGATTTTTCCTTTGCCCGGTTACCTTAAGGTGAGAGATTACCCATGAGATTTACCCCAGAACTAGCATTAATTTTAGGCGCTACCACGGCGGTAGTGGTGCATTTACAACCAGTCTTAGCTGTTAACCCAGTGGAAATACCAAGGCTGGCAACAATACAAATTCATAACATTGCCCGACAAATCACCGTCAAAATCGGTGGCTTGGATGGTAAAGGTTCTGGGGTAATGATTAATCGCCAAGGTAACGTTTATACCGTCCTGACTGCTTTTCATGTTGTGGAAAACCCAGGGGACTATCGGGTAATTACTGGGGATGGGGAGAGCTACGAGATTGACCAAATGGAGCGCCTACGAGGATTAGATTTAGCCATCATTACTTTTACCAGCACTAAAGAGTATAGGGTGGCAGGGGTAGCAGATTCCCGGACAGTGAACAACGGTTCCCCCCTATATTATGCCGGGTTTCCCGCCAATGACCCCAAAAATACCAATCCTAGACAGTACAGGTTTACAGAGGATCAACTGACATCCCGCAGTCAGGGAGAAAAGCAAGGATACGACTTAATTATGTCCGGTAAACCCCAACCGGGAGTCAGTGGGGGACCAATTTTTGACCAGCGGGGGTTTGTCATTGGCATCTATGGTAAGTCAGAACTGGGCTACGTAACCATAGATGGGGTGCTGGGTATCCCCATAGAGAAAATCCCTGACCTCTCCCGACGAGCGCGGGTGGTTCCCTGGTCAAGTTCGAGCCTAGTTAACACCCTCACGGGACATTCAGAGTGGGTTCGTTCAGTAGCCTTCAGCCCGGATGGTCAAACCTTAGCATCTGGGAGTGATGATGACACCATCAAACTGTGGGATGTCGCCACGGGGACGTCAATCGCTACACTCACCGGACATTCATCTTGGGTTAATTCAGTAGCCTTCAGCCCGGATGGTAAAACCTTAGCTTCTGGGAGTTGGGATGGAACCATCAAACTGTGGGATGTCGCCACGGGGACGTCAATCGCTACACTCACCGGACATTCATCTTGGGTTAATTCAGTAGCCTTCAGCCCGGATGGTAAAACCTTAGCTTCTGGGAGTAGTGACATCAAACTGTGGGATGTCGCCACCCGGCGGTCAATCGCCACCCTCACCGGACATTCAGGGTCGGTTGAGTCAGTAGCTTTCAGCCCGGATGGTCAAACCTTAGCCTCTGGGAGTTGGGATGACACCATCAAACTGTGGGATGTCGCCACCGGGAGGTCAATCGCCACCCTCACCGGACATTCATCTTGGGTTCGTTCAGTAGCCTTCAGCCCTGATGGTAAAACCTTAGCCACTGGGAGTGTGGATAACACCATCAAACTGTGGGATGTCACCACGGGGAGGTCAATCGACACCCTCACCGGACATTCAGATTCGGTTTTGTCAGTAGCCTTCAGCCCGGATGGTCGCACCTTAGCTTCTGGGAGTGGGGATGAAACCATCAAACTGTGGGATGTCGCCACCGGGAGGTCAATCGCCACCCTCACCGGACATTCAAGAGGGGTTCATTCAGTAGCCTTCAGCCCGGATGGTAAAACCTTAGCTTCTGGGAGTGGAGATGAAACCATCAAACTGTGGCAAGAAAGTACAGTCACCGCAGAAACTGTTACCCCGGTGAATGTCCTAGTTAATGACAGGTCCGAAAAAATCACCGTGCGCCTGGAAACAGCACTGGGTTCGGGGGTAATTATTAATCGCCGGGGTGACACCTATACCGTCCTCACGTCCCATCATCTCATAGCCCCACACCAGACTGTCACACTCACCACCCCCGACGGTCAACAACACCAGTCCGTACCTAGGGGGCGTTTAGGCAACTTAGATTTAGGTCTATTGCAATTCACCAGTAAGAATAACTATGACACAGCCCTGGTGGCAGATGCCAGCGCAGTCCCCACAGGGGCAACGGTATACACCGCAGGTTATCCCGAACCCGGCAAGAGTAATCCCCAGGAACGGCCTTATTTTTTACATCCAGGTAAAAAAAGACCAGACCAAGGGGGAGAGTATAACCTGCAACTAGAAGGTCAAGCCCGACCGGGGTTAACCGGTGGTCCGATCCTCAATGAGTGGGGAATTGTGATTGGTATTTATGGTCAAGCGAACTTACTAGATATGTACCAGCAGGGTATTTCCCTGGAAAGGATACCCAATTTACAAACCATCGCCACTGTAGTTACCTGGCCTAATCCTACCTTAGTTAACACCCTCACGGGACATTCATCTTGGGTTACTTCGGTAGCCTTCAGCCCGGATAGCTTGCGTGGCGCAGCCATAGGTAAAACCTTAGCTTCTGGGAGTTGGGATAACACCATCAAACTGTGGGATGTCGCCACCGGGAGGTCAATCGCCACCCTCACCGAAGATTCATATGGGGTTGATTCAGTAGCCTTCAGCCCGGATGGTCAAACCTTAGCTTCTGGGAGTTATGATAACACCATCAAACTGTGGGATGTCGCCACCGGGAGGTCAATCGCCACCCTCACCGGACATTCATCTTGGGTTCGTTCAGTAGCCTTCAGCCCGGATGGTCAAACCTTAGCTTCTGGGAGTTGGGATACAACCATCAAACTGTGGGATGTCGCCACAGGGAGGTCAATCGCCACCCTCACCGGACATTCAAGGTTTGTTACTTCAGTAGCCTTCAGCCCGGATGGTAAAACTTTAGCTTCTGGGAGTGGAGATGAAACCATCAAACTGTGGGATGTCGCCACCGGGAGGTCAATCGCCACCCTCACCGGACATTCATCTTGGGTTCGTTCAGTAGCCTTCAGCCCGGATGGTCAAACCTTAGCCTCTGGGAGTGTGGATGGTACCATCAAGATTTGGCGGGGGCGTTAATGGTCATGGTGTTGACGGTTGACTGTTGACGGTGGTCGGTGAGCGGAGTCGAACCGTTGACGGTTGACTGTTGAGGGTGGTCGGTGAGCGGAGTCGAACCGTTGACTGTTGACTGTTGACTGTTGACGGTTGACGGGTCAGGGGTTAAGAGCTAATCCTCATATCCCCCACTTCTGACCATACAGCAGTTTTCAAGTAAATAAAATACACACCTTAACATCATAAATCTTGTGGGGTGGGCATCCTGCCCGCCCCTCAATACCTCACTCAGATAAAATGCGCTGTAAATCTCCAGAGAAGTCGGGGATATTGTCCAGCAAAATCAAGCGATCGCATCTTGCAGAAGGTACTAAATAGGACAATATAGTTAATCAGTAGAGACATTGAGGGAGAACGTCTATACCCGGCGGGGTAGAATAGAGCAAAATTAGCTCTTATACAGTAAAATTCCCCTATGTGCCGCTTACTTGCCTACCTGGGTCAACCCGTCACCCTAGAAGACATACTATATAAACCGGAACATTCCTTAATAGTTCAGAGTTACCAACCGCGGGAAATGACCGCTGGGGTAGTGAATGCAGATGGCTTTGGTATAGGTTGGTATCATCGCCAAAAAGATACCGCCCCATTTACCTACAGAAATACCCTACCCATCTGGAACGATTTAAACCTGCCTCATCTGAGCCGTTATGTAGAATCTCAATGTATACTAGGTTATGTTCGCAGCGCCACACCGGGACAAGCCCTAGATTTTGCCAATTGTCAGCCCTTCCACCACCAACAACAGCTATTTATTCACAATGGATATATTGAGAACTTTCGTCAATCAATATACCGAAAAATCCGTAATCAATTAACTCCTGATTTTTACGACCACATTCATGGTAGTACGGACTCAGAACATATTTTCGCCCTGCTACTGTCTCAAGGTCAAATCAATCAACAGCTACCTCCCGAAGATGCTTTACACAGTACCTTAGTCATCTTATTAGAAATGGCAAAACTGCATCAAGTAACGGTTTCCGCCAACATAGTCTTGAGTGATGGTCATCGTTTGATTGCTTCGCGCTTTTCTAGCAGTACCCCCGCACCATCTCTATATTGGCTCAAAGATGACCTCAATTTTCCCCAATCTGTGATTATTAGCTCCGAACCGTTATTTACTGGTAATTGGACTGCTTGTCCAGAAAATAGCATTATCAGTGTGGGAGAAGACCGTGATATCCAGATTAAATCAATCTAGTCTCAAAGAGGCTATTTTTAACGCTTTGGTGGAATGTCGCCTTAAAACCCAGACCCTGTTTGAGGGTATGGAGGAATCGACATTTTGTAGTCAACCTCATCCTGATTTTAGTCCTGTGGGTTGGCACTTAGGGCATATTGGCTTTATTGAGTCTTTATGGTTACTAGAACATAGCGGGGGTCTCCCTTGTCCTTTCCCCCAATACCGCAAACTATTTGCAGCTGATGGTTTACCTAAATCACAACGTGTGCGGTTACCCCATCTTCAGGAAATACTTTATTTCTTGGAAACGGTCAGAAAACAGGTTTTGGAACGTTTGGAAGTGATTGATCTTGAAAAAGAAGAACGTCTTTGGCGCTTTTTGATTCAGCATGAAAGCCAACACTGTGAAATTATCAGCTTTGTGCTGGAATTGATGAATCGGGAAAAAGTGAAGATGACAAAGATGATTTCTGGGGGTGAAATCAGCAATATTACTGAGATGATTCTCATCCCCGCTGGTGAATTTGAACAGGGAAGCGATGATGTATATGCTCTGGATAATGAGCGCCCCGCCCATAAGAGATATTTAGAAACTTATTATATTGACCGCTATCCGGTGACTTGTGGACAGTATCGCTTATTTATGGCAGCCGGCGGTTATGATGATTCTCGGTGGTGGTCAGCCGCTGGGTGGAAATGGCGGGAAAATCAGCAGGTAATTCAGCCATTATACTGGAGTGGCGATCGCCATGGGGACAATCATCCGGTTTGTGGTGTTAGTTGGTATGAAGCCGAAGCCTATTCACGATTTGTGGGTAAACGCCTCCCCACAGAAGCTGAATGGGAAAAAGCGGCGAGTTGGGATGCAAAAGCTGGTTGTAGTCGCGTTTATCCTTGGGGGAATAAATTCCCCACATCTGAATATTGTAACTGCGATCGCTCCATTGGTGAGACGACACCAGTCAATGACTACCCTGCGGGAAAAAGTAGTTATGGATTATACGACACTCTCGGTAATGTCTGGGAGTGGACTAGTACTTGGTTTGATGGTTACAATGGTTTCCAGAGCTACCCTTATATTGGTTACTCCCAGGTTTATTTTGACCAGCAGCACCGGGTTTTAAAAGGCGGGAGTTGGGCTACACGCCCTTGGGGACTACGTGCTAGTTTTCGTAACTGGTATCATCCCCATGTACGACAAATTTTTGCTGGGTTTCGCTGTGCTACTAGTTAAGGTTTGAACAATTTCCACTGAGGTAATCTCAGGAGTACTTGACGACAGGAATTTCTCACAGCAGTTAGTAGACGATAGGATTTACGAATCATATCTAATGTAGAGTATGATACATGCAGTCGTAATGGGGATAACACAGGGAGATAAAACCAGTAATAAGCCGTTTTGAGGTCATTCCACTTTGAACAGGGTTCTTGATGTAGGAAATCTGAGATATCTACTACCAATCCTCTACCCTGGTACATCATCACATTACGACCGTGGACATCATGGGGTCGTAGTCCACGACTTTGAGCATATTCAAGAGCCTGGTCAATATCCCGTATGACTTGTTTGGGAATAGATAATCCCTGGTGTAGACAGTCGTACAGAGTTGTGCCATAAAGCCGTTTCAAAACTAAAAAGTTATCTTTAGCATATAAACACTCAGAGAAAGCCGGGTGAGAACCCAGAAGACGATAGACCTCTATTTCCTCTGTAAAGCCTGGGCGATTAGGGGCATAAATTTTCACGACTAAATCTGGGTGATGAGGATGATAAACGACTACAGCATAATTCCCTTTGCCAATCAGCCGCCAGGGTTGTGGTAGATACCTGACCTTGATGGGATTACGTGAGTCCACACTTTCAATTTCTAAGCTAGGTAGTAGTTGCTGATCAATAATCTCTAGCAAATCCTGCGGGGGTAACTGGTTCATGTTACATAAACTAGTTGGGTCTAATGTTGAGTTTAGCTGTTTGTACTGACTTATCCGATAAATTTCAACTTGACTTAGTTCAACTCGATTCGTTTTTTATATAAAATCAGTAAAGTCGTGAAAAAAACTTGATTAATCTAGCTCAGGCGTGATGTGATGGGCTATGAATATGTGTTTCATTGGGTGGGGTAAAGCTTACCCGAACTTATTTAGTGCCGAAATACACAGTATCCCGTATGCTCAATGAGGAATTAAGTTGGAGGTTGAATGTCAATATCTCAGGTTGCTAGTAGCTTCACTTCTGAACATAGTATTGAAGAGCGCTTACAAATAGAGCATTTAATCCCCAAAAACCCCCTATTTGTTCCCAGTGCTGGGAGTGATGTAATTAAGGGATTAACTCAAACACCCAAAACCCTTCCCGCTCGTTATTTTTATGATGACCGTGGCTCTGATTTATTTGAACAAATCTGTGAGTTACCAGAATATTATGTCACACGTACAGAAACCAAAATTTTACAGCAATATGCTGGTGAAATTGCCAGGATCACCGGACCTTGTGAATTGGTAGAGTTGGGTAGTGGTAGCTCTACTAAAACTCGTATAATCTTGGATGCCTACGCACAACTAGGCCACACCCTGCAGTATATGCCCATTGATGTCAGTGCAGGGATATTAGAAACCAGTGCTAAACAGCTATTAGCAGATTATCCCTCTTTAAATGTTCATGCCCTGGTGGCAACCTATGAGTTAGCATTAGCACAAATATCGCCGACAGAATTACCCAACAGAATGATTAGTTTTATCGGTAGCAGTTTAGGTAATCTCAATCCCCAAGAATGTGATGTGTTCTTTACTCAAATTACCAACGCTTTACAAGTGGGTGATTATTTTCTCCTGGGTATAGATTTACAAAAGCCCAAACATATCGTAGAACCAGCTTATAATGATGCCCAAGGTGTGACAGCAGCTTTTAACCTGAATATGTTAGAGCATTTAAATCACCAGTTTGAAGGGAATTTTGACACCACCCAGTTTGAACACTGGGCATTTTACAATGAAGCTCAAAGTCAAATTGAGATGCATTTACGCTCTTTGCGATCGCAGTCTGTAGAATTAAGCGCCCTCAACCTCACCGTTGATTTTGCTCCGGGGGAAACTATCCTCACAGAAATCTCCCGCAAGTTTAATCTTAACATGATGCAAGAACAGCTCACCGCCGGGGGTTTAGTACCCATCCAGGGGTGGACTGATGCTGATGGCTGGTTTGGTTTATTGCTTTGTCAGCTACAAGCATAAATTTTCAGGAATTTAAGGGGGGAGGCAGTTTTTCCCTCTCCCTTCACAGCCAATTACCGGGAGTTTTGCTAAAAGATACAAAAAAAGGTCACACTTTTTGCCAAGATGATAGTATTATTTCCCCAAACTTCAATTGGCAATGGTCGGCATGAGTGAAAAAATAATAGACAGCAGCGGGAAAGGTTTTCTCGTTCTGCTTTTGCCAATCTCGTTTTTAATTATTTTCCTGGTTGCTACCTGGAAAATTTTGCTGGTTATGTTAATGGTAATCATTGGCTTCCGGGCTGTGCAAGAATATCAATGGCAAAAGTGGACTGAGCAAGTTAATCCGATTTTTAATGAGTTGCTCTGGGAAACCCAAGGCAAAATTACCGCCATGGATTTAGCAATTAAGGGTAATTTTTCCGGAACAACGGCAAAACGCTATTTAGATAGTAAAGCTAGTGAGTTCGGTGCAAGTATACAGCCTTCACAGGATGGCGGTGAGGTTTATTACTTTATCAGCGCCAGTATTCTCGGCGATATCCTGGACAGTAGCGAACCGGTTACACAAGTTTCACCTTCCTCAGTCACTCAAAGAAACCTATCTCTTTTAGCCCCACCAGCAACCCCACCAGTAAATTTAGAATCAGAAACTGAAGCACCACCACCAGAAACCCATCAAGCAGTTAAGCGCTCACTAGAACAACAGTTAATGTTTGGTTCTCTCATCCAATCGGAACTAGCCAAGCGACTAAATGTGTATTCTAGCACGGTGTATAAACGGCGTAATGATCCAGACTTTTCGGAGTGGAGTCGCAACAGAGACCCTGATAGTATTGCTTGGAAATACTCAGAAAAAACTAAGGAGTTTTTTCCCCTAGAGGAAGGTGAAACATGATTGATGTTTAGTTATTCACAATTGTTGATACCTACAGCCTCGGTGATGGAATTTAACTGATGTTTTTCCAGTTCTAACAGCAAACCTTCCAGAATACGGCGCACCATCATTGGTCCTTGGTAAATCCAACCGGTGTATACTTGAATTAAACTAGCACCTGCAGTGATTTTTTCCCAAGCGTCTTGGGGGGTAAAAATGCCACCGACACCAATAATAGGGATGGTTCCTTGGGTTTGCTGCCAAATATACCTAATTACCTCAGTGGAGCGATCGCGTACCGGCGCACCGCTAATTCCCCCAGGCTCCTCCTGGGGTGATTTGCCTGTTTGCTCAATTAATTGAGTTCTCAATCTATCCCGGCTAATGGTAGTATTAGTGGCAATAATCCCAGCTAATTGGTAAGTTTTCGCTAAACTGATAATGTCTGCGATCGCCTCCCAGGTTAAATCTGGGGCAATCTTGACAAAAACCGGCTTTTGTGTCTGGTTTTCCTGCTGTAATAACTCCAAGATGGTACTCAGCATTGCAGCATCTTGGAGCGATCGCAGACCTGGAGTATTAGGAGAAGAAACATTAACCACAAAATAATCCCCCAAGTCCTTGAGTAAGCGAAAACTATGTAAATAATCTTCCCCTGCTTCCTCTAGGGGTGTCACCTTAGATTTACCTAAATTTATCCCTATGGGAATTGTTCGCCCTAAATCTTGGTAATCTGTGCTGATTCTGGTAGCCATTGCTGCAGCACCACTATTATTAAAACCCATGCGATTGAGAGCAGCTTGATCCAATGGTAACCGAAATAACCGCGGACGGGGGTTTCCTGGTTGGGGTACAAAAGTCACAGTTCCTAGTTCTGCAAAACCAAAACCCAGACTAGACCAGATTTTTGCCCCCACCCCATCCTTATCAAAACCCGCAGCTAACCCCAAAGGATTGGGAAACCTTAGCCCCCATAAATTTTGTTCTAAGCGTGGGTCTTGCAGACATAAAGACTGCTGTAAACGTTGATTAACCCAATGAGCAGAAGGGTTGCGAGTGTGGGAGAGCCAGTTTAAAGTACTAATAGTTTGCTGATGTAACCACTCTGGGTCAGCCTTGATGACATTAAATAATACGGGACGAATTACTTGGTAAAAATCCATTGTCGGTTTTACTCATAAATATCTCAGAATAACTTAGTCTGACTTCCCCACCCGTAACAGTCATTCATAATCTAATTCACCACATTGATACATGCTATCGTCAATTAAACCTGGACTAAACACCCAGATGTTTTATAAAACTTTTATAAAACATCAATACATACACCGGAACTTTGACACATCCTCTTACAAATCTGAATATATATGGGGCGTAAAGTATCTAAATCTGACCTACCTGAAAAAATCTGTCCTGTATGTCAACGTCCCTTCACCTGGCGCAAAAAATGGCAAGATTGTTGGGATGAGGTGAAATACTGCTCAGAACGTTGTCGTCGTCGTCGTTCTCAAGTTCAAAATTAAAGGGACTGCAAAAAACACTATTTCCTAGTTACATTAATGGGAATACACACGCACATAGCGCAAGGGTGATAAATCATGAGGGTGCAACCAAAAGTAATTATTCATGGGGGAGCTGGTAGTTCTCTCCAAGGTAAAGGAGGTTTAGAGTCCGTACGCCGTTCACTACATACCATAGTCGAGGCGGTTTATTCTCTACTACTGTCAGGCGCAACTGCATCTGAGGCGGTGTTGCAAGGTTGCAGAATGTTAGAAGATAACCCCCGCTTTAATGCTGGTACTGGTTCGGTACTGCAATCGGATGGTCAAATTCGTATGAGTGCTTCCTTGATGAATGGCGCATCGGGGCGCTTTAGTGGTGTAATTAATGTTTCACGGGTAAAAAATCCCATTGAGTTGGCACAATTTTTACAAAGTTCTCCAGACAGGGTACTGTCGGATTATGGGGCGGCGGAACTAGCACGGGAGTTACAAATTCCCAGTTATAATGCTTTAACTGATTTAAGATTACAAGAATGGATACAAGAACGCCAGGATAATTTTCAAAGCACTATGGCTGGTGTGGTGGCAGAACCGGAATTAGCCCCAAGTAGTAATGCAGGGCGGGGGACCATTGGCGTAGTAGTTTTAGATACTTATGGTTGTGTGGCTGCGGGTACTTCTACCGGCGGTAAAGGCTTTGAGCGCATTGGTAGAGTCAGTGATTCTGCTATGCCGGCTGGTAATTATGCTTCTAGTTATGCTGGGGTTAGCTGTACCGGTATTGGGGAGGATATTATTGATGAGTGTTTAGCCGCTAAGATTGTGGTGCGGGTAAATGATGGTATGTTGCTCAAGGATGCAATGCAGCGCTCCTTTACGGAGGCGAGTCAAAATCATCGGGATTTAGGGGCGATCGCACTAGATGCGACTGGGGTAATCTCATGGGGTAAAACCAGTCAAGTCTTACTTGCTGCCTATCATAATGGTGAGGCGATTGGTGATACTTTAGAATGGAATGATGGCCAGTTAATCGGCTATTGTTAAATTGACAGGAAGGCTATCTAGTCCCCTCCCCTTGTCAGGGGAGGGTTAGGCAGGGGTGAGACTTCAACCATGAATGAGTTGTAAAGCCTGCGTTAATATTTCTGATTCTTCAACCATAGCGGCTAATTCTTCAGCTTCATAACGCCCTTCAAAGGCTTCTACGGATGCTTTTTTGAGTGCTATTTCATATCCTTGTTGGAGAATATCGCGCATTTGTGCATAGTTGAGATAATTACCCCCTGATTTGCGCCGCTGATTGATTTTTTTGATTTCCCGCACAGCATTGGCCATGGAAATCTCCCAAGAGCGAGTTAAACGTTTTTCTGCTTGCTGTTTAATTAAGTGGATGAGAAGAATAACCCCATAACTATCAATTTTATTGATTTTGTCGCTGAGGCTCATTTCTTCTAACTCATCCACCAGCAGTAAAGCTTGCTCAATTTTGCCTTGTTCTAGAAGTCGCCTGAGTTCTAGTAGTTCTTCCATGTTGAAGACGAGAATTTGGGCTAAAATATTAATCTAACTAATTTAACCATCCTTTTTTATCTGCCAATCTGGTTTGACTACCTGACGACTACGAGCAATTACCAAGGAATTATCAGGAACATCTTCTGTGACAGTGGAACCTGCGGCTACGTAAACATCATCACCTAAAGTCACCGGTGCTACTAAAACACTATTAGAACCGGTTTTAGTGCGATCGCCTATGGTGGTATGATGTTTGTTCACACCGTCATAGTTAGCGGTAATTGTCCCAGCGCCAATATTGACTTGTTGACCGGTGGTTGTATCGCCTAAGTATGATAAATGTGCCGCATTAGTGCGATCGCCTAACTGAGTATTTTTCAATTCTACAAAATTACCGACCCGGCAATGACTACCTACCTCAGCATGACCGCGTAAATGAGCATAGGGACCAATCTTACTACCAGTCTGCACCACACTATCAGTAATTACCGAATACTGCACCCTGACATTTTCACCCAAGTGGCTATTTTCAATTAAACACCCAGGTCCAATGCGACTCCCGGTATTAATAAAAGTATGACCTCGCAGGTGGGTTTGAGGTTCAATAATCACATCTGCCTGTAACTCTACCGTATCATCAATAGTGATACTGTGGGGGTCAATCAGGGTAACACCAGCAGTCATCCATTTTTCCTTGACTCGCCCTTGTAAAATTTCGTATGCTGTGGCTAATTGTAGGCGGTCATTAATGCCTAAAATTTCTTGGTAATCTTCCACATCCACAGCCATCACCTGACCCACTTGAGTCACAGCATCAGTGAGATAATATTCCTTCTGAGCATTATTTGCTTGTAGGTGGGGTAGAACCTGCTCTAATTGCGGCCAATTAAAACAATAAACCCCCGCATTAATGCGGCGATTTTGTCTTTGAGCAGCGGTACAGTCCTTATGTTCCACAATTTGCTGTACTACATTCTCACTATTACAAAAAACCCGCCCATAGCCTTGGGGCTCAGGAACGTGAGAAGTCAGGATAGTAGCGGCGTTATGATTGTCTTGGTGAGTTTGTAATAAGTTTTTGAGAGTCTGAGTGCGTAATAAAGGTACATCCCCATTTAAAACCAGCAAATCCCCAGTATAACCCTGTAAATGGGGTAGTAGTTGCTGGATAGCGTGACCTGTCCCCAGCTGCTCGGTTTGTTCCACAAACTCTAAAACCGGGGATTTGATGGCGGTTTTTACTTCTTCACCCTGATACCCTACAATCACCATCCGTCGAGAGGGTAAAAGCGGTTCTACACTGTCAAGAACTCTTTGTACTAGCGATCGCCCCCCCAAATGGTGTAAAACCTTGGGTAAGTGTGATTTCATCCTTGTACCCCGTCCCGCCGCCAGAATTGCTACAACTACCATAATTTAGTTATCATAGATTTGGCCTCAAATCATACCAGCTTATCAATGTGATGTCATATAGCTGATGTGAGACTATTTTCCTGAAAACCAGCGTTTGCGCCAACTAGAAGTAGGTTCTAGGGGAGAAACTTCCTGTTCTTGGTTCCGTCGTCTGAGGATGACATCAGCAGCATCTATTAATTGTGGGTCGCGGTAAGGAACAGCAGCACGGGTTTGTAAATGCTCTTTTTCCGATTCACCAAGCGGAGGGAGACTATTCCCAGGATATGCCGCAATTGTACCAGGCGATCGCCTGCCCACAGGAGGAGTAGAACCGATTTCTAACCCCGCAGCTAATAGCGCCGTGCGCACCGCAGCAGCACAAGAATAAGTTGCTAGCAAACCTTGGGGATGTAAACACCCAGCTACCTTTTGCATAAACTCCACAGTCCATAACTGAGGACACCGGGGAGGAGAAAAGGGGTCTAAAAAAATTGCATCAGCGAGAAACCCTGATTGATGTACCTGGGTAATTAAATTTCTCCCATCACCAATCAGCAGTTTCCCCTGAAACCGACTTGTTTTCACTTGCTGCTCAACAGCCAATTGAGTTAAAATCGCCGTATACTCATAGTGCCAATTATCAAATAGCCCATGGGCGATCGCCGCTTGTGGTACAGATGGATTCAGTTCTAAGCCAATTAATTCTACATTACAATGGGGATTCACTGCCCAAATTGTCTGCAAAGCGGCGGCTGTGTTGTATCCTAGACCATAGCAAATATCTAAAATTCGCAAACTTGGTTTAACAGCAGAGGTTTCTAATCCAGTAGGAACTACAAACTTTAAAAAACTTTCCTGTTTAGCTCCAAAATGGCTATGAAACAATTCACCAAACTCATCAGAGATAAAGGTGAATGAACCATCTGCTGTTACTTGTGGTTTAAATTCTTCTAAATTTGGCGTTGCACTTGTCATGAATAACACCCAAATTGCTGTTTCCCCTGCTTGGTTATTTGCACATCTTAACGATCCAGATATCGTTATTGTTGATTGTCGCTTTTCTCTGGCTCATCCACAACTGGGAAAACAACAATACCAAGCCACTCATATCGAGGGTTCCTATTACCTAGATTTAAATTTAGACCTTTCTAGTCCTGTCGGTCAACATGGCGGTAGACATCCTTTACCAAATGTCCATGATTTCGCCGAGAAATTAGCAGCAATCGGGGTAAATTCTCAAAAAACTTTAGTTGTAGCTTATGATGATTCCCGCTTCGCCTTTGCATCCCGTCTGTGGTGGTTATTACGCTACCTAGGACATCAGCAAGTAGTCGTATTAGATGGAGGGTTTACAGCATGGCAACAAGCTGGTTATCCTGTCACCGATATCATACCCCAACCCAGACCAGGACAGTTTGAACCAATGGTAAATCCGGACTTATTAGTAAACTATGAAACCGTCAAAACTCGCAAAGACCTACCCACAGTCAGCTTAGTAGATTCCAGAGAAGGCGATCGCTACAGGGGGGAACGAGAACCAATAGATAAAATTGCTGGTCACATTCCCGGTGCAGTTAACTATCCTTGGTTGGAAATTACCGACTCATCCGGCTATTTACTTTCACCCTCACAGCAACGCCAAAGATGGGATAAACTAGCAACATCCCCAGAAATTATAGTTTATTGTGGTTCCGGTGTCACTGCCTGTGTAAATTTACTTTCCTTAGAACTAGCTAATATTCACACCGGAAAACTTTATGCTGGTAGTTGGAGCGATTGGATTAGTTATGATTAGTTATTTACCCCCATCTTCCAAATCGGCTATAGCGTAAGCAAATTCACTAAAAGCAGTTTTAATTAACATCTCTTTCATGCTTCTGTCTAACCGAGAGTTGCGGATGATATCAGCTAACTCCACAAACAGCAAAGAAAACATATAACGGTCTTGGCGGTCAACTTGTTTTAAACAAGATAAGATAAAACTATAAAGCTCTGTTTGTCGTGGTTTAGTTTGTTCGTCCCACATTTTCAAACCAAGGCGGAAAGTTTTCAGGCGAATTTCATTACTGTTATAAGACGTATCTTTGTAGCGAACTGATACGCGCTGGGGGATGTCCATAAGTTTTAGAGATGGAGACTGCATATAGATTTATGCATGTATTTCTGACTGCATCCGGATCAAAAATAATCAATATTTCCCAACAGATGAGCTGCTTAACTGTTGGGAAGTGTCTTCGTCACAGACCATGGGATGGTATATTTATTCCATGATTTAAGAAGTTCTTTTTTCGCAACCAATACCATTGTGATTACGGTCAAATCCGTGGGGGTCGGGAGGTAATGTTTTGAAGTTCCGTTCAGTAATATCGCTGCAATTAAGGTCAGGTGGATATTTAGGAATGCAAACATCTGGGTAAGCAGGGTCACAGCCGCTTGTCTTTTGAGCAGAAATTTCTAAATTTCTGACTGCATGCCTAAAATCCCAAGGCATTTGGGGGTCAGGTTGGCTCCAAAAACCCAAACTTTTTTCTTTCGCGGATTTTTCAGCTTGTATGAAGCTATTTTGATGCTTTACACAATTCTTGAGATACCGAAGATACACAACAGCTTTTCCTTCTTCTACCATATTAACGTTAATGTTGCGATCGCCAATTAATACCTCTGCTACTAAGCGGTTATATTTATCAGCGTCTACAGGTTCGAGAGTGACTACTTGACCAATGGGAAGCAGTTGCTTTAGTGTGGCTGTGGATTCATTTCCCCAAGGTTGTTGGGATGTTTCTGGTGCATCGATACAAGCCAAACGGATTGTCTTAATTACGGTACTAGTTTTTACCCTAATTGTGTCTCCGTCACTCACACTAATCACTGTACCACTGATATTCTCAGCCGCGACAGACAGTGTGGGAATAAAAGCCAGAAATAGAATAGCAATAAATATGATTAAGCGATTGATGTTTTTTTGTAATATTTGATCCATAATCTCAAGATTTTTTAAGTTTTATTTAAGTTTTATTTAAGTTTTATGATTTAATTTGACAGTTACTTTTGATCAACTCAATGATATCAGAGATATATCAGAAGCCTTTAACCCCCCTCACAAGGGTAGGTTTTTTACATTGAGACTTATAATCGGGAAAGACAAGGCAGACGAAGAATTAAAACCCATGAAGATTTATTTAGTTATCTATCAAAAAGCGTTTAATGCAGCACAGCAGGGGAGGAGATTAGTATGATTTTAAACTCAGCCAAATTTGATATATTTGCCAACGGGCGTTAACTTCCCCTTGGGCTTGGTCTAACAACTGTTTAGCAAGCGGATGACTCTTGGTTAACATCTTGAAGCGATTTTCTTGATACATGGATGCTTCTACCGATTGGGTAGGCGATCGCATATCCAAGGCTTCAGCCCTGAGAGTGTCAATTATCTGCGCATTGGTAATAGTCCCACATCAAATGTTTTTTGGTCAATCCAGACTTTTTTTGATGTAGAGATGTGGTATTTCTACATCTCTACATCTCTACATCTCTACACTAGATTATCTCCTATCCCTGATTACCTCAGGGAGTGTGTAGGGTTAGCTAAGTTAAAATCTATCACCAAAGTCATCCTCAAATCCATCGCCAAAGCCGCCACCTCCGTCTCTTTCACGGAAGTAGGAACCACAACGGGGGACGATGACACGCCGAGGACAGCGTCGTCTTCCTCCACAGAGCAGCTGTTGCTCCTCTGTGGTCAATTCAACCATAAATTCTGGTGCGATGACTGCTAATGTCATAATTATTTACCTCACTTACAAATTAGGTGGTAAGGATATCGCTACCTAACTACATAACTGTAAGAACTGCTGATGAATAATTCATAACACTCAAGGTATAACCTATACTCTACCCAAAGACCAACCTATTCAAACAGTCAGGTGTTTGACTAGTAGTTTACATGATCATGGGCGGATAAGATGACCTGTTAATGGCTTGGGCATTGAGAATATAATGACAAAAGATTAAACAGTAGGTGATATCATGACTTATCAAAACATTATTACAATTGAACCAGGAAAACGCAGTGGTAAACCTTGCATTAGAGGAATGCGGATCACAGTGTACGATGTTTTGGAATATTTAGCAGGTGGGATGACAGAAGCAGAAATTCTCGCAGATTTTTCAGAACTGACATCTGAAGATATTAAGGCTTGTCTTGCTTTTGCTGCTGATAGAGAGAAAAAGTTATTTGTTGCATCTATATGAAATTGCTATTAGATGAAAATTTGTCAGACCGGATTGTTGATCAAATTATCGATTTGTATCCTGATTCTCAACACGTTAAAACTTTACAACTTACAAATACTGATGATGCCATTATATGGGAATTTGCCAAAATCAATAGTTTTGTGATTATATCCAAAGATTCTGACTTTCATCAACGTAGTTTACTTTATGGTCATCCACCTAAATTTATTTATCTGCGTATTGGTAATAGTCCCACATCAAAGATTGTGCATATTTTAAGAGATAATTTGAGCACAATTACCCAATTTGATAGCAGTGACACTGAAAGTATTCTGGTATTAACTTAATTATATTTGGTGGATATTGCAGCGCCATATTTTATTAGATACACATCAAAGCTCAGTTTGTCGCGGTTTAGTTTGTTCGTCCCATATTTTCAACCCAATACGGAAAGTTTTCAGGCGAATTTCATTACTGTTATAAGACGTATCTTTGTAGCGAATTGATACGCCTTGGGAGATGTCCATAAGTTTTAGAGATGGAGACTGGATATAGATTTATTCATATATTTCTAACTGCATCCGAATCAAAAATCAATAATATAGCAATTCTAAATGATACGTGAGAGTTCAACAAGCCTCAAATGCTTATAAAATAAGGATTTTTATCTACGTATTTTCTCACGATTTGGGTAGGATTGCTATATCATATCTCATCCCAGAGTAATTGCGATCTGCTTGCAGCCGAGTTTCGCAATCGCTCGGTTCTAAGTCGTTCCACTCGCAGTGACATAGCAGAGCATCCATGACTACAAAAACCACAGTTATCTTTACGACATATCAGACGACCACACTCACGGCAATTTTTCTCCTTACCAATTACCAATGGTCTATATCCACATTTTCCTTTCCCATCTATCCATCCACCACAATATGCCAAAATTGTTGTTAGGTTATCCAATTCTGAACGTTTTCCTTGTAGTAATCCTTGACCAGAGAATTTAAATATTTTGAATTCATTTATTTGTGATGATTGACGATTATCCCAAAGGATTGTTAATGTATCACAAAAATCTTTGATAATGTGTAAAGGGTCGTATAGTTTGAGAGGATTGCTTCTGTCTGTGTCGCTTGTGTATATAAGTTTTAAATATGCTTGAGGACTATAATCACCTGCTTGGTAAGAGAGCATTGATAAAAAATGCGTCAATATAGACAGGAATAAATATGGCAGAGTAGTTCGTTTTGTAGGAAGATTAATCAACCGATTGATGAATTCGACTTGCCACTGCGGTAAATTATCAACCCAACTCCGTGGTAATTGACGTTTTGCTGCAATAAATAAAGGTAGAAAATTTTGAGCTACAGATGATACTTCTTCCCAAGTAGGTATATCCTGATAATGTAAATTTTGTAATTCTGTTAAGATTGTATACTGTTCCCGATAAAAACGCTCATCATAATCAAATAGCCAAGGAGGTAAGTATTTATTAGTATCAGATCCCCTGGGCATATTTATGCTTATCAATCGGTCATTAAAGATTTGCTCTAGTTCCGTTAGCTTTGTTCTATCAAAACTACCTAATACTTGAGGATCTTGAA
The DNA here is from genome assembly GCF_029891675.1 of Anabaenopsis tanganyikae CS-531. Lineage (NCBI taxonomy): Bacteria > Bacillati > Cyanobacteriota > Cyanophyceae > Nostocales > Nodulariaceae > Anabaenopsis > Anabaenopsis tanganyikae. The sequence goes on along the minus strand of NZ_JANQDF010000015.1, from coordinate 33,386 downwards.
CATTAAAATTAGGTTTTTCTGTCCCACCCATATATCTTTGTTGAAGGTACGGGGATAAAACACCAACGATTTTGACATCATTAAGACGGGACTCTTTGAATTGGGGAACACAAAATTCTGAATAAGAATCTGAATTAAAGCTTTTTCTACTATTTTTAACATCAAGTAAATATTCGGAATCTAATCTAATATCACCCAATCTCCAGTCTTGACTTTGTGAATTAACTTGGTGAATTGAAATATCTTCTACCTGATACCCTAAAGCTTGATAAAATTGGATTACTAATTTCTCAGCACCACGGGCTGAAATCATTTTTCCTGCCGTATGATTATTATAATCTACACTAGAATCCCATTGTGTTATTAACAACCTATCTAGTTCATTCAACTGATATAATTGATTCCAATTATGAGAAATATATCTCTTGTAAGGATAATCACTTTCCTTAAAACGAGAAATCATATTAAGTAGTTTTTGAAATCGGTTTCTGATAATAGTTCTTTTTCTTTCTATGGGTGCAATATGCCAGAGAAAATTTTTATAAGCTAAATTTTCTTGTAGATATTGAACTTGATCCCAATAAATCTGACGTTCTCTTTCATTAGCTTGTTCTATTTTTGTAATTAGTTCATCTATTAATTTCTGTCTTACATCTTCTTCTACTAAATTAATATATTTATTTATAAATAAAATATAACTATTTGCACCGGAGGAATCCAATCTTAAGTACGAACGTAATGTCGAAGAAATAATTAAAATATTTGGCAGTTTTACAGCAATTTCACTAATTATAAATTTTTTTTGGATATCATCTGCATATTGTAGTTTATTAACAACAAAATTTTCCGCTGTCTCTAATGGTAAAGACAATAAATATTCAATAATAAAATTTTTAAATATTGGGAATATATTACTATTAGCATACTTCTCAACTATTCCTTCATCATTATCAACTTCTCTGACGTCATTAATTGTTCTTAATAGGAATGGCACTAGTTTATATCTTATTTCTTGTTCCTCTCCCAATATCTCAGCCATTTCCATAGCTTCTTTATCCTTAGTTTCCTTAATGTTAAAAGCAACAAGACTTCCACTTTGATAGTAAGTGTTTCTACTGTAATTGATTTGACAGTTATCATCATAGATAATCTGCCATGTCCCCCCAAATTCAGACCTCTTAATAACACCAATAAAGGTTCGTACTTTCAGGTTGATTGCTCGATTACGCCGTGAATCAGTATCAAACTGAACATAAACTCCCTTTCCTCTGTTTCCCTCTATAATTTCTTGTATATCCAATGGAACATCATATCGCTCAACACGAATACCTCGTGTATTTTCTTCTCCCAAGGGAGTAATATAACCAAAATTCACTTGAATGTTATTCCTATTAACCCCACCAAACCAATCAATTTTACCTAGCATCATTTTTATTATGATTTACGTATTAGATTTAAATTACAATTCAATTAATACTCATCTGAAAAAGCATGAGGATTAAACGCCTGAGCAGTGACGATATACCGTAGCATAAGTAGCCAAAACTTCGCCGGATTTTGTATCGTTAATAACTGTGGCTTCTCAATTTTGCTGAAGATAGTAAAGCTTGTCTTGCTTTTGCTGCTGATAGAGAGGAAAAGTTTCTTGTTGCATCTATATGAAATTACTATTAAATGAGAATTTGTGAGACCGGATTGGATATTGCAGCACGATATTTTGATATTTTATTATATACCCATCATGGGTCAAAGTATTTTAACTAATAGTAACTATTATACAGCATATTGCGGAAAAAATACCCACCCCACAAAAGTTTGATTATTCATACAGGGAGCAGGGGCGGGGTTGGGGTATCAATTGTCATCAACAAGGAAATATTACCGATTAGCCAAATATTGATACATTTGCCAACGGGCGTTAACTTCCCCTTGAGCTTGGTCTAACAATTGTTTAGCAAGTTCCGGGTGACTCTTGGTCAACATCTTGAAGCGATTTTCTTGATACATGGATGGTTCTACCGATTGGGTAGGCGATCGCATATCTAATTGCAGAGGATTTTTACCTTGAAGTTGCCAGTCTGGGTTATGGCGATACAACAACCACCTACCTGATTCTACCAGAGATTTCTGATGATTCATCCCTGTAGTCATATTAATGCCGTGGGCAATACAATGGCTGTAAGCAATAATCAATGAAGGACCATCAAAAGCCTCTGCTTCCAGAAAAGCCTTGAGGGTATGTTCATCTTTGGCACCCAAAGCCACACTAGCCACATAAACATTACCATAGGTCATAGCCATCAAACCTAAATCTTTCTTAGGTGCGGGTTTACCACTAGCAGCAAACTTCGCCACCGCAGCCTTGGGCGTGGCTTTGGATGATTGCCCCCCAGTGTTAGAATAAACTTCTGTATCCATGACCAAAATATTCACATTTCGCCCACTGGCTAACAGATGGTCAATACCGCCAAAGTCAATATCATAAGCCCAACCGTCACCGCCCACAATCCAAACACTCTTCCTGACTAAGTAGTCAGCTAGGGACTTGAGACTGTGAACTTGGGAGATGAGACGGGGGTCAGAAGTGGTAATTTGCTCTAACTGTTGTTTGAGTAACTCTACCCTTTCCCGTTGTTCCCAGATTTCCGCCTCTGATGTTTGTGTAGCTGTCAAGATAGAATTAACAAGTTTGTCTTCTAGTTGACTTCCCAAACTTTGCAATAACTCCGCTGCAAATTCCGCCTGTTTATCCAAGGACAGACGGAAGCCAAAACCAAACTCGGCGTTATCTTCAAATAAACTATTAGACCATGCGGGTCCGCGTCCTTGAGCGTTGGTTGTCCAAGGAGTAGTAGGGAGGTTTCCCCCATAAATAGAAGAACAACCCGTCGCATTCGCAATCACCGCGCGATCGCCAAACAATTGTGTTAATAACTTTAAATAAGGTGTTTCACCACAACCAGCACAAGCACCGGAAAACTCAAACAGTGGTTCTTGTAGTTGTTGTTGGCGAATTTGGTTCACTTTTAACTGTCTGCGGTCAGGGTGAGGTAAACTCAAGAAGAAATCCCAGTTTTGGCGTTCTTGTTCCCGTAAAGGTAACTGGGGAGCCATATTAATGGCTTTCTGGGACGGTTCAACCTTACTTTTAGCCGGGCAAATATGTACACAGATAGCGCATCCTGTACAATCTTCTGGGGCGACTTGAATAGTAAATTTCTGCTGACTAAAACTCTTATCCTTAGCATCCACAGATTTAAAGCTACCCGGAGCATTAATTAACTCATCCGGTAGATAAACCTTAGCCCTAATAGCACTGTGGGGACAAACCATCACGCACTTACCACATTGTACGCAGATATCAGGTTCCCATACAGGTATATCTTCAGCAACGTTACGTTTTTCCCATTTAGCCGTACCAGTGGGAAAGGTTCCATCAGCAGGTAATGCACTTACAGGTAATTCATCACCACGCCAAGCCATGATTTCACCCAGGACATCCCGGACAAATTCCGGCGCACTGTCTAGTAATTCGAGCTTTTGGGTTTTGACCTTTGACTTTTGCACTGTTGGGGGTATATCAACTTTATGTAAGTTAGTCAGGGTGTTATCTACTGCTTGTAAGTTCTTCTGGACAACTTCCGACCCTTTCTTACCGTAAGTCTTTTTAATAGCTGTTTTAATTTTACTAATTGCTTCTTCTTGGGGTAACACACCTGCTAAGGCGAAAAAGCACACCTGCATAATAGTGTTAATTCTCCCACCCATACCACTGTCACGGGCGACTTGGTTGGCGTTAATAATGTATAATTTCAGTTGTTTACTGATAATTTCTTCCTGGATTTTGGGGGGTAGATGTTCCCAGACTGTATCCGCACTATAGGGACTATTCAGCAGTAAAGTGGCTCCCGGAATGGCAGCTTTTAATACATCTACCCGTTCCAAAAAGCCCCAATGATGACAACCAATAAAGTTAGCTTTGTCTATGAGGTAAGTGGAGCGAATTGGTACCGGACCAAAGCGCAGGTGAGAAACCGTCATTGACCCAGACTTTTTGGAGTCGTAGACAAAGTAACCTTGGGCGTAGTTGTCAGTTTCTTCCCCAATAATTTTAATAGAGTTTTTGTTAGCACCTACTGTACCATCGGAACCTAAACCATAAAACATCGCCCTAACAACGTTATCTGCTTCCGTGGAGAAGTTGGGGTCAAAACTCAAAGATGTATGATTGACATCATCATTAATGCCAATAGTAAAGTGATTTTGCGGTTGTGCTTGCGCCAGATGATCAAAAACTCCTTTGACCATAGCTGGGGTAAATTCCTTGGAGGACAGACCATAACGACCACCGATCACTTTGAGTTTGTTTCCCCCTGCTTCATGAATGGCGGTGACTACATCTAAATATAAGGGTTCCCCCGCGCTCCCCGGTTCTTTGGTGCGGTCAAGGACGGCGATCGCCTCTACACTCTTAGGTAAGACCGCCATAAATCTTTCCACATCAAAGGGGCGATAGAGTCGCACTTTCACTACTCCCACCTTTTCCCCCGAGGCGTTAAGATAATCTACAGTTTCATGGACAGTTTCACAACCCGAACCCATGAGAATAATTACCCGTTGTGCATCCTCCGCACCGTGATATTCATAGATTTGGTAATATCTGCCTGTAATTTCCCCAAATTCATCCATGAGGCGTTGGACAATAGCAGGAGTTGTGTTATAATAGGGGTTAGCAGCTTCCCGGGACTGAAAGTAAATATCTGGATTCTGGGCTGTACCCCGCAATAGCGGACGGTCTGGGGTGAGGGCGCGGGCGCGATGGGCTAAAATTAGATTTTCTTTAATCAGCGATCGCAATTGTTCATCTGATAATAAATTGACTTTCTGCACTTCATGTGATGTGCGGAAACCATCAAAGAAGTGCATAAATGATACACGTGTTTCCAGAGTAGCAGCTTGGGCGATGAACGCAAAATCATGACTTTCCTGCACCGAAGCGGAACAAAACAGGGCGAAACCTGTAGCACGGCATACCATGACATCACTATGATCACCGAAAATTGATAAAGCGTGGGTAGCCAAAGAACGCGCGGCGACATGAACCACAGTACTAGTTAATTCACCGGCGATTTTGTAGAGGTTAGGTATCATCAACAGCAACCCCTGGGAAGCGGTGAAGGTGGTACTCAAAGAACCCGTTTGTAACGCCCCGTGTACAGCAGCAGCTGCGCCACCTTCACTCTGCATCTGGACGACGCTGGGAATAGTATTCCACAGGTTGGGACGGTTTGCAGCTGACCAAGCATCTGCCCATTCACCCATGGCTGAGGAGGGTGTGATAGGATAAATGGCAATTACTTCGTTTAATTTGTACGCAACACGCGCAACAGCTTCATTACCGTCAATGGTTGCAAAGTTCTGGTTCATGTGTGTTCTCTTTCTTTTGTGTGTAGCGATAGAGAATTTGGCAGATTTTATATGTATTTATCTATAATTTTGACTCTGTTGGGAATTCTATCATTTGCTAAATTTTGACATCTGTTGTAAATTAATTTTGTACTCACTCTTATCTGTGTGTGATGGTTGGGGTTTGGCGGTGTTGCTTATGAGTTTATGGGGTGGTGGTTCGGGTTTTTTAACGCAAAGGTACGCAAAGGTACGCGCAAAGGTAAGCAAAGGTTTACCTGTTCTAGAAGTAGAATATATTTATGGCTGGTAGGGTGATAGTTAACCATCTGAATTTTAGCCTCAACATTAATCCCATAATCAACTAGAATGCTAATATAACAAGCATTTGCCGGTTAAATATCCCATGCTGGAGACTCTACAAACACGATTTTACGAACTAGAACAATTTGCCAACGGATTAGTATCTTCCCAACTTACCCACATCAGTCTACTAAGTATTGGCATAATTTTTGCAGCTGGTTTACTTACTAGTCTTACCCCCTGTATGCTTTCTATGCTCCCAATTACTATTGGTTACATTGGGGGTTATGAAGCTAAAGGCCGCGTACAAGCAGCAGCTCAATCTACATGGTTTGCTTTAGGTTTAGCGACTACCCTGGCAGGTTTAGGGATTGTAGCAGCTTTTGTTGGTAAAGTCTATGGTCAAGTGGGAATCGGTTTACCAATTATCGTCAGTATGATCGCCATTCTTATGGGGTTGAACTTACTAGAAGCATTACCCCTACAATTTCCATCTTTAGGTGAAACTAAGTGGATTTCCTCAGATTTACCAGCGGGTGTGCGGTCTTATTCCCTGGGTTTAACCTTTGGTTTGGTTGCTTCTCCTTGTAGTACTCCAGTTTTAGCCAGTTTACTGGGTTGGGTGGCTAGTACACAAGATTTAATTATGGGCGCTGTGTTGTTACTATCATACACAGCCGGCTATGTAGTACCTTTGATTTTAGCCGGTACTTTTACTGCTACTATCAAAAAGCTGCTGGAACTCCGGCGGTGGTCTGGTTGGATTAATCCAGTTAGTGGGGTGCTATTGGTGGGATTTGGTGTATTTTCTTTAATTTCGCGGTTTCCCTTGAGCAGTTTTTAAGCAATGACTACAGAAAATTCAGCATTTACAGCATCTTGGTGGTCAGTACCGGGGCGAATATTGCGCAGGGAGGTTTTACCTGTACTCACTAATTTACGCCTAGCGATCGCACTTTTACTATTAATTGCTGTTTTTAGCATTAGCGGTACAGTCATCGAACAAGGTCAGTCACCGGCATTTTATCAGACTAACTACCCCGAACACCCAGCTTTATTTGGTTTCTTAACTTGGAAAGTAATTCAAGTCCTGGGTTTAGACCATGTATATCGCACTTGGTGGTACCTGGGGTTACTGATTGTATTTGGTGCTAGTCTGACAGCTTGTACCTTCACCCGTCAACTACCAGCTTTAAAAACCGCTCGTCGGTGGAAATATTACCAAGAACCGCGACAATTTCAAAAGTTAGCATTGAGTGCGGAATTAGATGATATTTCTGTGCAATCCTTAAAGGAAATCTTACACAAGCGCCAGTATACAATATTTCAAGAACCGGAAAAACAGGATATTCTTTACGCCCGCAAAGGAATTATGGGACGTATCGGACCTATTATCGTCCATGTGGGGATTGTCACCATCCTCCTGGGGGGAATTTTGGGAGCGATGACTGGATTTATTGCCCAAGAAATGATATCTAGTGGTGATACATTTCAAGTAAAAAACATTATAGACGCGGGACCATGGGCAAACTTCCAAAACCTCAAAGATTGGTCTGTGCGTGTAAATCGGTTTTGGATTGATTACACTCCCACCGGTGGAATTGACCAATTTTATTCCGATATGTCGGTAGTGAATAACCAGGGAGAAGAAATTGATCATCAAAAAATTTTCGTGAATCAACCCCTGCGCTACCATGGAGTCACATTTTATCAAACCGATTGGGGAATTTCCGCGATTCAGATTAAATTTAATAATAGCCCCATCTTTCAATTACCTATGGCTTCCTTAGACACAAAAGGTAAAGGAAGACTGTGGGGAAGTTGGATACCCACCAAACCAGACTTAAGTGAGGGGGTTTCCGTCATCGCCAAAGACTTGCAAGGAATGGTATTAATTTATGATTCCACAGGTAAACTAGTAGATACAGTCCGCACAGGAATGTCCACTAACATTAATGGCGTTAACTTAAAAATAGTCGATGTTATAGGTAGTACCGGATTACAAATCAAATCAGACCCTGGCATCCCCATAGTATACAGCGGATTTGCCCTATTAATGTTAGGCGCAACCATGAGTTATTTTTCCCATTCCCAAATTTGGGCATTAAAAACAAGCGATCGCCTGTATATTGGAGGTAAAACCAACCGAGCCCAAGTAGCATTTGAAAAAGAGATTTTAGAAATACTAGAAACCCTCTCATCCCCAGCAAAAACATAAAAGCAGACAGAGGAACCCTTTGCGTACCTCTGCGCTGACCTTTGCGTACCTTTGCGTTTAAACATCCTTCTGGTGACGCACTTCCACCACAGTATGGACATTACCACGGGGGGTAAAATCTGCCTTAATAGTCACTGCTAGCGGGTCACAAGCAGCCACAAAATCATCTAAAATTTGGTTAGCCGACTCTTCATGGGAAATATAGCGATCGCGGTAACTATTAATATAGAGCTTCAAAGCCTTTAACTCTACCACCCGTTGATCTGGGACATAGGTAATATAAATCGTAGCAAAATCAGGATAACCAGAAAAAGGACATTTACAAGTAAATTCTGGTAAAGTGATACTCACATCATATCGCCGACCCACACGGGGATTAGGAAAAGTAATTAATTGACCTTCTGCAATTTCCCGTTCTCCATACTTCATTTCTGACTGTGACTCAGATACCGTTTCCGATGAATAATTGTTCATACTTTCAAAGATATATAAATAATGGCTCTAATTTTCTTTTTCCCAATCAGGACAATTTTCATCATCCCACCCATGGGGATGCATAGCACAGACTAACAAATTACCACCGTAAACTTGACCGTGATAATTCTGACAACCTATACAAGCAGCATTCCTTTGTGGTGTTGCTTCTACTCCGTAGGGGAAACCAATATCTGTATCTATCATCACATCTTCCAGTTCCCAGTAAACCTCCAAAATAGGATCTGTTAGTTCCTGTAAATACTGGTCAATTTCCGTAGCTATATAATTTTGTACCTGATCAGATAATTCTTCGCTAACTTCAAAAAATCCATCTATCATGTCACTTACTTCCAGTAAAAAACGCTCTACTTCATCAGCTACAGTTTCCAGGATTTCCCCTAAGTTTTTTTGCCATTCTTCCATAAACCTACGCCCTTACTGAATGTCAACAGGACGTTTAGTGCTACCAGGCTTGCACCACTATAATACATCCTAGTCAATGTATATTATCAAATTTCTGCACTTAAGATTCCCGGTTTTCTGTGAAACTTCACTATCTCTGGTAAACCGGATGATTCATTTATCTTAACTCAAACAAGAATACACCTAGTTTAAGTATCGCTAGTATTAAATACTACTTATCACGTTGCAGGTTTTTCAACTCTTCTTTTAGTTGGAGAACTTGCTCACGCAGTTTATCAACATTATTATTTGCATCTTGGGAATCTTTGACGGTTTCCCCTTCATCTTCTTCTAAAATTTCAATGCGGCGGGGTTCAGAGGCTGGTTTTTGCTCCGCCGGAGTTTCACTAGATTTCGGCGACTGTTGGGCTTGTTTCATCATATCTTCGACAAAACGCCGGGCTTCTTCCGTGTTCATTTCGCCCTTAGCCACCATGTCATCCGCCAGGTTCTGGATTTGCGATCGCAGTTCACCCAACTTACCCCCTGCTTTCTCAGTGGCGTAAGCAGCCAATCCTACACCCAAGTAAAAAGCTTTTTGAACAATATCTCCAAAACCAGGCATTGTTACTCAGCGCTGCTAAAAAATAGGGCGACCCGGATAATACGCCTACTATAAGCATCCCGTATTGCTGCTACCTTCCGGTCCTGACAAGATTTGGGCGTTACAGTCGCGTATGTCCAGGTCTACGACTACTATAACACTAAAATACCCAAAGTGTGTGTTATTCCACAACAATTTTCCATTCATAAAGCTGATAAGTCACACAGCCATGCTGCACCAATGGGTCACGAGCCACAATGGACTCTGCTTCATCCCTAGAGTCCGCCTCAAACAGTAACATTCCGCCCCGGTCTTCTACCCAATAGCCTGTGCGGGCTTTGTGTCCTTGAGCAATCAAATCCTCAACATAGGCTTTATGGGCGGGGACATATTGGTCAAAGGTGGATTTATCAACTTTACCGGCTTCAATTTTCACAAACAAAGGCATTTAATTAGTACCTCGTAATTTTTTGTATCTGATTGTGAAGTAAAGTTACCTCAAAACTAGCTCATTCATCCGCAAGACTCGATATTTTTTCTTGATCCGGGAAAGACTGGTAAAATCTACCCAGAGAATTGAGAATAAAATACCATGAGTACAACTAAAGGTGCTGATGCCATCGATGAAGCGATCGCCCAGGGAATTGATTTTGATGGTTCCCCCATTCCCCCAGAAAAACTAGAACTGTATAATCAGGTGATGGGATTAGAGGCCAATAGACAACGCAGTGGTGTATCGAATACCATGCGATCGCGGATTGTGCGCATTGGCGCTAAACACATTCCACAACCAGAACTAGATCAAATGCTAGTAGAAGCAGGTTTTGCGCCCCTCAAACCCAAAGAAATCGCTTTTTTCTACGCCGGTAAATAAGTTAACATACAAAAAAAGACAGGCATTTTGCCTGTCCTCATACTCATTGATTTAGCAAAGAATTTAGAAATTAAGTTCAGCAGCTTGGACTTTTTCCACTTGCTTCTTCTTGAGCACAAGCATAACTTGAGCTAACATCACAAGAGCAATGAAGGCAATCAATCCTTGAACCCTTGCGGAATTTTGCAATACAATTTCTACATCTTTCTGACCAAATCCACCCACATTGGGGTTATTAGTCAAAGCATCACCAGCAGTAACAGATTGTCCTTCGGAAACAATCAATTCTGGACCGGGGGGAATGGTATCAATAATGGTATCGCCAGATTCTGTTTGGATGTTAACTAGATATTTGGCACTACCATATTCATCTTCTTGTTTCGCAATCTGAGTAATTGTACCAGTAGCGGAAGCATTGTAAATGGTATTATTGCTCTTTTCGCCAGTAGGATAAACTTGTCCACGTCCACGGTTTGCGCCTAGGTGAACTGAATATTTACCGAAGTGAATATTTTTATCGGTAGCTGGGTTAGGAGAAAGAACTGGGAAGACGATTTCTTGATACTGTTCACCGGGGATGGGTCCTACAAGCAGCACATTCTCCTGGTCTTCAGTGTAGGGTTGGAAGTAAACATCACCTACTTCCTCTTTAAGTTCCTCAGGAATGCGGTCTGCTGGTGCAATTTTGAACCCTTCGGGTAACATCAGTACAGCGCCGACATTCAAGCCAACTTTAGAACCATCAGCCCCAACCTGTTGGACGCTGGTATCATAGGGGATTTTCACCACTGCTTTAAACACAGTATCAGGTAGAACTGATTGAGGAACTTCTACTTCTGCTGGTTTAGCTGCTAGGTGACAGTTAGCGCAAACAATCCGCCCTGTCGGTTCCCGGGGAGTTTCAGGATAGGTTTGTTGAGCCCAAAAGGGATAAGCGGCAGCGCTTTGAGGTAAGGCTAGATCGCTAGTCAAGTAAAATGTCAAGGTAGCGATCGCTATGAGCAATGTTTTGACCATTGCTTTAGCAGTGCGAGTCACACTCGCTGTGGTACAGGCATTTCTCATCTCTATAAGGACAATGATTCTCTGGTTAACTGGTCATTGGTGATTAGTCGCGGCACTTAATTAAGACCACCAAGGTTCTTCACCGGTACGGAAGTCGGTTTCAGTCCAAGGGGTCAAGACGATTTTGTCATCTTCTGCTTTGGCGTGTGCGAGAGCCAAAGATAGCGGTGCTGGGCCTCTGACCACCTTACCAGTTGCATCGTACTGGGAACCGTGACAAGGACACTTAAACTTGTTCTCTGCTACATTCCAGGGAACAACACAGCCTAAGTGTGTGCAGATAGCATTAATACCGTAATCAGCAATAGCTTCTTTGCTTTCTACCACAATATAGGTGGGGTCTCCCTTGAGTCCTTGAACTAAGGGGCGATCGCCTACGTTATGGCTTTCCAGAAACTTACTTACACTAACATTATTACCCAACTCGTCTTTTGCAGTGGTACCGCCACCCGCGCCACCGCTGGCAGGTGGAACAAAGTACTTGACTACAGGGTACAATGCACCCAGAGCCACACCAGTTACAGTTCCAAAAGTCAACAGATTCATGAACTGACGACGCCCCATATCGGGTACGTCCATTGATTCAGAAAATTGAGCCATAATCTACGCGCTCTTTGTGTATTTTGTTCATCATGCTTACAAGAGTACCAACACTTGAGCAACTCCTGTTTAAGTCGAAATGCCAAGGACTACAATGATGCTAAATTTCTTTATTTCAAGATATATTGAGCATCTGTTCTCTTAGCATTACATTTCTTTATATCTCTATCATACTTGAGTCACGGAACGTAACATCATAACTAAATGTAAAATCTAATGGAGGAAAGCTATGACAGGAAAGGAATTACGCAAATTATTACTTGACAAGTGGGGATACTCCTATGATCTGCAGTTCCGCCGCACAAAAGGCAAGATATTTCTACAAATCATGTGGAAGTATCTTGAGCAAGCTTCTTTTCCCTTGACTGAGGCGGAGTACCAAGAACATCTTGATAGCATTGCTAATTATCTTCATGCCTTGGGTGGTGCTGTGCAAGTGCAAACATTTATTACCCAAACCCGGGAGCGTCCCCGTTTAGGTAAGGCTGTGAGTATTCCTCTTGATTTAGGCGAACGCGCATCGGAATGGATGATGTGATATAATTCCCTACACCCCTACATAGACAATTAGGGGCAAGTATTAAAACTTTTAGCACCCAATCTGACTTGATATCTTGATATAAAGCCTTTTTCAGGCTCATGAAGTACACACCAATTCCCTATTCCCTATTCCCTATTCCCTATTCCCTATTCCCTATTCCCTATTCCCTGTTCCCTGTTCCCTGTTCCCTCAAACTAAAAAAAATTGTCCCTCACGAGCATGGGAAATGCTATATTTAATAAATTTGCCAAAACCATCGTTTTTTTCTTTTGAGGATTCACCCATCTGACCTATCTGATGATTTACCGTTATGATTACACCCTTGAAACTAATCAGCCTCAAGGGTTATAATAAAATAAAATGCCAGGAACCAGACTTGAACTGGTGACACGAGGATTTTCAGTCCTCTGCTCTACCAACTGAGCTATCCCGGCTGGTTGATTTATTTAACCAACGATTATTTAATTTAGCACAGGCAAAAGAGTTTGGCAAGGGGTTGGAGGAAAAAAATTTCCCAAGATTTCAATTTAGTTTCAACTTCAACTTCACTGACAAGAAAACAGCCAAAAAAAACAAAAACTGCACCACCACAATACTAGGCCCTGATGCCAGGTTAAAAACACCCGAAACCATAATACCAGCAATGCTTGTGGTAGAACCTATGATGATTGATAACACCAAAAAGCGGTGAAAGTGATGACTCATCAACTTGGCTGTAGAAGCGGGAATCACTAAAAAAGCATTGACTAGCAAAACACCAACGGCTGTAATTGTCACAGCCACAGCTAGGGAAAGTAGCATTACAAAGGTATAGCGATACAATTGCACCGGAACCCCTTGTACTTGAGCTACATCCGGGTTAATGGTCAGCAAAATTTGCTGTTGCAGGGTGGAAAATAAAAATACGCCACTGACTACCAGCAAGACTAGCGTCACAATCAAATCTGTATTGTCGATGGCCAGAATATCCCCAAACAATACTCTCATTAAATTTCCCCGATAACCGGGGACGAAGCTAGTCAAGAGCAAGCCAATACTTAATGCTCCTGATAGCACTATTACCAGAACGCTATCGCTGGCTAAATCGGTTTTATCAATCAAATAAAGGACAACCACCCCAAATACTAATGTAAAGGGTAGTAGCATCAAAGTTGGATCCAACTGTAGCAATACCCCTAAGATCACACCAATTAATGCTGCATGACCCACAGCATGGCTGAAAAACGATAGTTGGCGCAATGTCGCAAAACTGCCCAGTAATCCTCCTAGTATTCCCATTAATACAGCACCGGCGATCGCTCGCTGCATGAAAGGAAATTGTAACAAATTTACTAAATCACCTCCAGGGGCGATCGCTACTAAGTTTGTCAGTAAAATCGAGTATAAGTACATAACGACAATCTATATAAGGTAAATCTTGAAAAACTCCCATCAAACAAATAAGATGATTAAAATTAGATTTAATTTTGAAACTGTAAAACATTGAGTATAATTTAAGAAAGATCACTATAGATATTAGTATTGTGCAAGACTTAGCAGAACAAATTATCAGCCCCGAAAAAGCTCAACGTATGGCAGAATTTTTTAGCTTTTTAGGAGATCCTAATCGTCTGAGGATTCTTTCTTTTTTAGCGACCAAAGAACTGTGTGTAGGTGATTTAGCAGGATTACTAAACATAAGCGAATCGGCGGTTTCCCATCAGCTAAGAAACCTAAGAGCAATGCGACTAGTCCGCTATCGTAAACAAGGGCGTAATGTATTTTATCACCTCCACGATCATCATATTTTCCATCTTTATCAGGCTGTTGCTGAACATTTAGATGAACCAGAATAAAAACAAAAATCAAAGTTATGGCAGAATTTCATTAGCAGTAAATTACCATAATATAGCATTTCCCATGCTCGTGAGGTACATTTTTTTTTAGTTTGAGGGAACAGGGAACAGGGAATAGGGAATAGGGAATTGGTGTGTACTTCATGAGCCTGAAAAAGCCTATAAATACCCCATCTGAAAATATTAATGCTGATGATGGTAAGGACTGAATCCTGGCCCATAGGTTGCTAATAGATTTTGGGGTGAAAGGGCAATTTCAGGTTTACCAGTACATACAACAGTTTGGTTCAGACACAGAACGCGATCGCAATGATGACTGACCATATCAATATCATGGGAAACCTGTAGCACAGTCCAACCTTCTTCGTGCTTTAACTCATTTAACAACGCGTAAAAATCTGTTATACCCTGGACATCAACGCCGGCAAAGGCTTCATCTAGTATCAATAATTGCCGAGGAGTGACCAAACAATAAGCCAGCAATACCCGCTTCAACTGACCCCCGCTGAGAGTTCCAATAGCTTTATCCTTGAGATGATAAACATCGGTTCGCCGCATCGCCTCCCCTATTGCTACGGACTTTTGCCTATCTTTTCTCCACAAGGGAAAAAATAAATTTTGCTTTTTGTTGGGGTTTTCCCATCCCAGTCCCACTAATTCGCCTACAGAAATAGGGAAACTGCGGTCAAAGATAAAATTTTGGGGCATATAACCCAATCGGTGACGCAACTTTCCTAACTTGGTCATCGGGCGACCAAAAATTTCAATCTGACCACTACTGTGGGGAATCAAATTTAAAATTGCTTTTACCAAGGTACTTTTACCGGCACCATTAGGACCAACAATAGCCGTATCTGTTCCTGCTAGCAATTCAAATGTCACATCTCTAACAGCCAAATAACTGCCTTGATATACATTTAATCCTTCGACCTTTAAAATAGGAGACATCATTAGTCCTGGATTATCGGTAATTAATCATTAATATCACTGGCGTTGCCATGCAATTACTGACACCCAGCCTCAAGAATTTGCAAGTTGTTTCTCATAGCCTGGAAGTAATACTGTGGATTTGTATCACCCCCAGTAGTTTCTAGAGAATCCAAGTTACGCACAGTTACATTCAAATCTTGAGCAAGACTAGTTAATAACTTATTATCTACCCCTGGTTCGCTAAATACAGCCTTAGCATTATACTTTTTCACAGCGTTAACAGCTCTTTGTACATCTGCTGGTGAAAGTTGGTCTTCAGGAATTTGCACCACAGCAACCTGTTTGAGATTATAGCGTTGAGCTAAATATGGAAAGGCATCATGAAAGGTAATAAAGGTACAGTTCGGAGTCTTCTGTAAAGTTTGCTCAAACTCTTGATGTAATTTATCCAATTCTTGCAGATAAGCCGCAGCATTGGCTTCATAAGTAGCTTGATTAGCAGGATCCGCAGCAATTAATCCATCCCGAATATTTACTACCTGCTGTTTTACTAAAACCGGGTCTAACCACACGTGAGGATTTCCATCACCATGGTCATGACTGTGACCGTGACTATGACCATGTTCTGTTACCGTTTTATCAACCGCGGAAATGGCATTTAACGTTTTAAGACCTTGACTAGCATCGATTTTGATTAAGTCAGGATTTTCGGCATTTTTGATAGTATTGTCCAGAAATTCTTCTAATCCCAACCCATTTTTTACTAATATTGCGGCTGTAGAAATCGCTTTCACATCATCCGGTGTTGATTGGTAATCATGCACATCGGTAGTTGGGGTCACGATAATTGATACATCTGCTGCTTCTCCAGCTACAGCCTTAGTAAACAAATAAGTCGGCAAAATTGTAGCGACAACTTTGGTTTTTTCTGGCTGTACTTGGGGTGTCTGTTCTTCTACCGTACTTGTGTTTGATTGGTTACAGCCAATAACCACTGAAAATGTCAGTAGAGCTATTAAAGTCAGGATACCTCGGCTGTGTCTACCTGTTATAGGTCTTAAAAGATTCCAGATCACGGTTTTTATAACCCTTAATGATTACTCTACTTTTGTCAATGAACTTACTTGGATATTATAGAATAAGTCTCATTCTCACACAATATGCAGGAGTTACCCAACTAATATCTTGGTGCAGTCAATCGAATAGAGTATAAAATATGTTAATTATTTGATATTGTCGGCACGGGAATAACTAATAAGTGTTACCTAAGATACTGTTTTTTTTAATTTTTGCCTTAAGTATAAAAAGAGGTTGTTAAGTTGTAGTGATAGGAAAATTCTTAAACTCCTGTTAATATCCTGAATATACTTTTTCAGCAAATTATTCTCGAAAATGCTGAGTGTGAGTGCAATCTACGATAAATAAGTGTGAGGAAGGAAATGCGAGAATTCTGGAAGTATCTACCGATTAGCCCAGTATTTGCCTGTAATATCCTGTTGTTTAGTGGCTCTGTCTATGCAGGGGAAATACCGACAACATCAGTAATACAGAATCAAGAAACTCAAGCTCATAACTTGACAACAGGTGAGGTAATAGCCCAAACTACCTCGGTTTCTCAGTTATCTGATGTCAGACCTACTGATTGGGCTTTTCAAGCATTGCGCTCATTGATTGAACGTTATGGTTGTATTTCAGGTTATCCAGATAACACTTTTCGCGGTAATCGCACTTTAACCAGATATGAGTTCGCCGCGGCTTTGAATGCTTGTTTAGATCGGGTAAATGAATTAATTGCTGAGGCTACTACCAACGTAGTCACACAACAAGATATACTCAGACTACAAAGGTTGCAAGAAGAATTCTCCGCAGAACTAGCAACACTAAGAGGGCGCGTAGATTTACTAGAAGCACGCACATCTAAATTGGAAGCAAATCAGTTTTCCACTACTACTAAGCTGCAAGGGGAAGTAGTGGCAGTTATGAGTGGTGTTTTGGGCGATGATCAAAGCATCACACAGAAGAATACAACCCTGGGACTGCGATCGCGCATTGAATTTGTTACCAGTTTTACAGGGCAAGATACCCTGTTTACCCGCATCGCCGCTAACAATCTTCTCAGCCCTAACATTAGTACACCAGAGGGTGGTTTAGCCTTTGCTGGTGGGACTGGCACTACTGATGCCCAGATAGATACTGTATTTTACAAATTTCCCCTCAGTGCAAACACACAAGTAGTTGCGATCGCCAATAATGGCGCTGCAGATGACATCACCAATACAGTCAATATACTTGACGGTGATGGTAGTCGTGGTGCCTTGTCTACCTTTGGTACACGTAACCCAATTTACAACCAGCTAGGTGGTGCGGGGTTGGGAGTCAGCCACCAGTTCGGTGACAGATTAGCACTCAACTTAGGATATTTAACTACTACTCCTAACGAACCCTCAGATGGGAGCGGTTTATTTAATGGTCCTTACGGCGCTTTGGCACAGCTGACTCTTAAACCAAGCGATCGCATTAGCCTAGGTTTAACTTATATCAACTCCTACCGCAAGCCCCTAGTTAGTGGTAGCACTAATGCCATCTTCCAAAACATAGACACACCATTCTCCAGCAATTCCTACGGCCTTCAAGCATCCATTGGTATCAGTGAAAGATTTGTCTTAGGTGGTTGGGCTGGATACACCAACAGTCAGTTAACAGGTAACCCCGGAAAGGCTGAAATTTGGAATTATGCCGTTACCCTGGGCTTCCCGGATTTGGGTAAAAGAGGTAACTTAGCCGGGATTATTGCTGGTGTAGAACCTAAAGTTACAACTTCCACCATTCTAGGAGTAAGTACAGATCCAGATACCTCCTATCACCTGGAAGCTTTCTACCAGTATCAACTCAGTGACAACATTACCATTACCCCCGGTCTGATCTGGTTAACATCCCCCAATCATAACAATAACAATAATGATGTTGTGATTGGTGCCCTGAGAACTAGATTTAGTTTCTAAAGATCACCAATCTCATATCCCACAAAAAAGACCAGCTTTCCACAGCTGGTCTAAAATATCTTTTTCCGCGTTGTCTTCTCAATAGAGTGAAAACCAAATTGCACGTTCCCAAAACTAACGGGCAACCTTTCTTAACATTATTGTAACAGTCAACACAGTTTTTTGATAAAAATCTCTAAAAAAACATATATCCCCCGACAATCAGCCTCTATCTAAGAGCATAAATTCAAAATTCCCGCAGGTGGAAATGGCGAAAAATTCTCACGGACTAATCACTAATGACTAATTGCGGCTGTCCCCAGATGATGCGCTCCTGCTTATAAATAGCAATACCCGGCTGGGCTCCTTTGGGTTTGTAAACGTGCTTGGGCTGAGTATAAACTACTGGTACTTGGTCACTCTGACGGCCACGACTGTAGTAGGCTGCAAGATTAGCCACAAATTGTAAATCTACGGATTCGGGAACTGCACCCGGTTCTAAACGTAGTAGTACATGACTTCCGGGTATTTCTTGAGCGTGGAACCATAAATCATAATCTCCAGCCACACGAAAGGTTAATTGGTCATTTTGACGATTATTACGACCGATTAAGACTTCAAACCCGCTGGGGGTATGATAACGATGAAAATTCGTGCTTGTGGTTTCGCCGCGACTGCGATATCCTGGGTCTTCTAAATATTTCTGTGCAATTAACTCGTCACGGATTTCTTCCAAAGCCTGCAAATCTGCTGCTGTTTGGTAGTTTTCTATCTGAGCGACGGCGGCTTCTACTTGCTCTAAATAGTTAATTTCTGAGTTGACATCCCCAAGCAATGGTTCCACAGCACTACGAGCGCGTTTAAGTTTCTGGTGCTGTTTGTAAAGGCGTTGGGCATTTTGGACGGCGTTTTTATCTGGTAAGAGGGCGATGGCTATTGGTTGTTCTGTCTCAAAATCAGTCAGGATAATTTCTGTCATCCCTGGTTGCCATTTTTGCAGGTGAGACATCAACAAATCCGCTTTTTTGCGATATTCATCTGCTTGTTCTGATTGCTGCAGGCGTTGGGCAAAGGTTTGCGCTTTAGTACGTATTTTTACTAATATAGTATATAGTTTTTGATTTAATTGATGCCGTAACTGAGAAAATACTTGCTGATTTAATTCGTCAGTGTAGTATCTGTTAACTAAGGTTTGGATATCTTTTTCTGGTGCAACTGCGCCCCAACCCATGACTGTATATCCTTTTGCTGTCCAAGCTGGTTGGAATTTATTCAAATCCAATGCTTGTAGCCATTCTTGCCATCGTCTAAATAGTCGTTCCCAGTCGTCAGGTTGGAGCTGCTCTGTGCTGGTTTCCGGGGCTAAATCTGCCGCAATTAACATGGATTCCACTAAGGCAGAACTCAAGCCGCTATAACTTTTTAATAACTGAGGCTTAATTGCTCCTGGTACTAAGCTGACCCGTTCTTGCCAGCGTTGAGCGGATTCATTCAAACTAGGAACAGGTCCAGTGAGTTTGGGTGGGGTTTCATAAGGTTGTCCGGTTTGAATGGGACGGACGCTAGATTGATGCTGACCAACTTGATGGGCAGCTGTGATCATCATATTGTTAGCATCGGTGAGGATAACGTTGCTGTATTTGCCCATCACCTCTACATATATATGGTACAATGCCTCCTCTCCAGGACGGCGGGCAAATTGTAAGTTAACAACACGCTCCCAAGGGGCGATGGCTTGAATTTCCACCAAGGCCAAGCCACCTAATTGATGTACTAATTGTTGGCTAAAGGTAAATGTATCTGGTAATCTTGGGGGTGGTTCGCCAATACAAATATGCGCCGCTTGGGGATGCCAAGAAATCTCTAGCCAGTCCCTTTGTTTGAGGGTGCGTAATGCTACAGCAATAGTATAGCGATCGCGCTGATAAACTTGTTCTAATCGAGATGGCAGCCAGTGAGCGCGTAGTTCGCTACAAGCAGCAGTTAGGGTAGTATAGTCAACTGGTTGCACAAGAGTTATGATGACCTATTAATTACTGGATCAATGCTGGTTCTTTAACTTTTTTCTGCAAAATTTCACTGTAGAGTTGACTTAGCTGGGTGGCTACCCCATCCCAACTAAACTTACTTTCTACCCGTTTTCTTCCAGCTTTACCTAATTCGTCTCGCCATTGTGGATTTAACAAAATCCGATCTATTGCAGCTGCAAAGGCGGCTACATCTTTGGGTGGAGCTAATAAACCTGTGATTTCGGGAACTACAGTAAATTGCAGCCCACCTACATCACTGGCTACTACAGGCGTATAACTAGCCATGGCTTCAATGGCCACTAGTCCAAAGGGTTCATAGTGACTCGGAACTACGCAAACATCAGCCGCAGCGTAGTAAGTCGGCAATATTTCCTGACTCAGGCGACCAGTGAGGGTCGTAAATTCACTCATCCCCAATTCATTAATTATATTCTCGATGCGATCGCGCTCCATCCCATCACTATTACCGGGAGTGCTACCACCACCAATAATTAATTTCAGGTTTTGATCACCACGTAATTGGGATTCGTTGACCGCACGCACCAAGTGTTCTATTCCTTTACGTCGATCAAAACGTCCCACATAGAATACAAGTTTAGTCTCCGGTGCAATTCCCAATTGTAATCTTGCTGTTTGACGGTCAATAGAACCAAAGCTACGAATATCTGTACCGCAGGGAATAATTTCAATATTACCTTGAGGGGAAACCAGCGATCGCATATGTTCCTTTTCCTGGGGACTTGTGGCCACAATTGTTTCTGCCCTCTCCAACACTTCTTTTTCCACTGCCAATCGCTGACTAGCAATTATGGGAATATTTTCTATTGTACTGTACTTAACGGCTCCCAGTGAATGGTAAGTATGAATTTGCCCCGTACCTTGGATTTTATTGAGTTGCATCCCTATCCAGCTAGAGTGCCAGTAGTTTGTGTGCGCCAACTGATACGTTATACCATTGTGTCTTTGGAATTCCAGGAAATTATCCAAAAATTCCGGCATATATGCCAACAGATTATCTCGGGGTACAAACTCTACAGCACCTGCTTTTAAACGAATAGTGCGGCAATTTTCGCTCAATTGCACAATTTTATCTTGTTCTCTACTCAGCCGGGTAAACATATCAACTTGCCATCCCAGCTTCGCGAGTGCTTCACCCACATTACGCACATAAACATTCTGTCCACCTGCCTCTTCCTGACCAATTTCAATCGCCGGGTCTCCATGAACAGAAATTAAGGCAATACATTTGTCGGTAGTAGGTTTCATAGTTTGTCTGTTGCTTATTCTGAGAATGTATCGTCAAAGTTTCGCCTCTTACATGATTATTTAGGAACTTTGAGTAATCTTTATTTTAATTTAATTATGTCCAACAATTTAATCTTTTGGGTACTCAGTCTATAGTTATTTGCGTATACAGCACTTGTGAAGTATAAAATACACAGTTTAATATTATAAATCTTGTGGGTTGGGCATCTTTCCCAGCCTTTTGTACCTCACTCAGATGTAATCTACTGTACATTGATATCTAATGCCAGTAGATAACTGCAAATCTAATTCTCATAAAAGCAACCCTCCCCCAAAGTTAACTTAGAGGAGGGTATGAAGATATGTCCGTCATGACCCGATCTGCTGACATTGCCTAGGCCTAGCTCAGGGTAGACATCGCGATTCTTGATATAATTCACACAACATGGGCATAAAGAATCCTGTGAAATTTTTTTCCATGTGCGTAGATCATAGATAAATTTCAGAAAAATTTGGCACCACACTAATAATCATTTCCTAGAAAAACTCGACAAAGGGGGATTTATAGGGAATTAAAACCTAAAAACCGCGATTTTTAATTTTAATTCCTCTCCCCTCTAGACTCAATTAGCTTTGTGCTGCTAACATCTGCTTGAGCTTTTCTAATTCAGAAGCCCAACGTGGATCTGGACGAATTGCATCTGATTCAGCACTTGTGCTGGTTTCCCGCACAGCACCACCGCCGCCACGCCGTGACTTCTTAGAACCTTTCTCACGACGACCGCCTTCTTTTGGTGTAGGAGCCGGATGACCACTAACACCACTAGCTGCTTTAGCAGGTTGCTCTTCAGCTTCCTCAGGTTTGGTTCGAGGTAATGCTTTTTCTAGCTTGAGGGGCGTCTCTTTGAACAATTGACCATTATACTTTTCAATAATTTGATCAGCTTGCTCGTCATTGTTGACCGTGAGAAAACCAAAACCACGGCATTTGCCAGTTTTGCGGTCTTTAATTAGTTTTGTAGTCACAGCATCGCCTTCAGCGGCAAAAACTGCTTGCAAATCTTGACGATCTATTTCTTCTTTTGGCAAATTGCCTATATATAGGCGAATGGACATGAACTATACCTCCAGATTTGAACGAATATGGCAAGGCAAGAAAAGTATTACTTTACCAAAACTGCTATCAACCAAATTTTTTACTCCAAACTGTCAACCTATACAATACAATTTTTTGTTGGGATCAGGCTTGTTTAATACAAAAGCGCATACAATACTCAGCTAACAGCACCTCAATTATCAGATTCTTCACCTCTTCCCTGTCTTAAGAGCCGGGAATTGTCAACTGCTGCTACGTGACAGGTATCAACCTTGCCACTTCGCTTTTAGTTTTCGTTTCCCAGATCCGAAATCTGGGAGCAAGGGTCAAAACTTGCATACAGACCTGTGTGAGCATTGCAAGACGTTTGTTTTACCATTGGTTAAGACTTTTAACTTTGCGTCCATCAAAGATAAAACTATTTCCACTGTTGGAAACACAGCTTAACCAATTCTTGATGCCAGGGTCAATTGCTAAAGCGTTGTCTGGATTAAGATAGTGGTTGATTGCGGATTCTTTTTTTATAGACGAAATCAGCAATAAAAACTGATTTATTGGCAAGATTCGCACTTCCTTAATGTCTTCAAACTGCAAATTGGATGGCATTAGGATAGGAAACTATCAAAATTGAACCAACGTTTAACGGTGTTTACCAAAGGAATCTTGATGTGATCACCCACAAGTTTTAATGCTTGCTTAGGATAGCTCTGTCCGCAGAATTAAATACCATTTCTTATATTACCATGGTATCATCTACGTAACTAGTTCAAAGCATACATTTTTAATAACAACATTTGTATATCGTAGCATAAAATACTTTTTTTTCCTCAAGGGGGATCATCATAAACAAAAACCAGCCATTGGCTGGTATATTTGTGACTGCATGGGTGATCTAGTCCAGAGGTTCTTATCCCCACAAGGGTTAACTTTGGGGATATACCCCCCTGGATTTTCTAGTAGGGTTTTCAGCCGGGCTTCTGGAGCAAAAGAAGATTCATTGACTCAGGGTGCAATTTTTATCCACATTCCCTAGGAGGTGAGTTTGGCTTTTGGCTGTTGAGTTCAAGGTAGTACTAGCCGGTGAGAAAAATGTATGCAACCCAAGCCTGTGCAGCTACAGCCACAAAAGTAGACCAAATGGGATGAGGACTATAAATATTTTTACCAGTTTGAGTTTGCACTGTGTGAATATCAATCCAGGGTGTTGCTCCTCGGCGAAACCAGCCTGTAACTATAATTTGCCGACCAATTAAATCTTGGGGATTAACTGACTGTCCCAGAGGAATGTGGTGTAATTTCACTAACCCCGTGCTGCACTGAAGTATTAGGTCTTGTCCTAAGCAATTACCCGTACCTCGACGACCCAGGAGCTTACCCACAAGTTGCACGCTTATACTATCAATAGGAAGCGCAGATGGATTAGTTAAGAGGTTGATCAGGCTTTGATCATCCTGGACAGTAGCAGTTTTGATGTCTGGAAAAAATGAACTCATCCGCGACACCATACCGATGCTAAAGCCCATTAGTAGAAAACCCGTAATCACAGTCCAATCTTTGTATGTCCACTGGAGATTTAACCACCTCAGATTGACAGCAGTTTGCCACATCAGCCAAGTGAAACCCGCAAATACCAAACCCAGGGGAATACCCAAAAAAGGAGCGATTTGCAATAAGAATGACTGACTCTTTACCTGATAAGTTGCTTGGGCTTCGGCTACGGTCAACCCCAGGCTATTGAGATTTATTTCAGTATCTATATGCCAATGGCGAGCAATTTGGCTCAGACGTTGGATGCGATCGCCTATTAAAGGATGGCTATTATTAATAGTAAACCAGTGGCGATATGGATGAAGACTATCCCACATCAATAGAGATTCAAAGGGGCGTTGACCAGCAATACTACCCAAACAAAGGCTCTGCTCATAACCGACTGGTATTAAGAAATTTAAACTTTCCAAATGCCAACTTGTTTGTTCTGATTTTTGGATATCAGCAGAAATACCCATGGCAATTTTCAGTAAAGCACGAGTCAGAGCGTTGGGATTACCGGTAATTTCCGCAGCTAGGCGATCGCTATAGTAAAGCCGCAACCGCGACAAACATAAACTAATAGTAGTAAGCACATACCACAATCCATAAATCACACTCGCCAAAACATTGATGGGCTTATACCAAATTCCCTCTGACTTCCTGTTTCCCCATGTCGATATTTGCTCATATAGTCGATGAATGGGTAGTGAAAGCAGCAACACCAGAGACATAACCGCAAAATCCCAATGAGCAATATGTCCTAACTGTGTGGCATAAATAGTCGCAATTTCATCATCTGCCAGTTGCTCTAATAGTCCCTGAGTGACTACAATCCGAGCGTTGTTAGCCAGACTACCATAAGTCAACGCCATTGGTGCTGTTATGGGTAAAATTCGGAGTTTAGGACAGTGCCAGCGACGCTGTTGACAGTAACGTTGTATGACTCTAGCCGTTTCGCGACTGTGGCGATTTAATAAATCCTTGGACAATTCAGTCTGTCCATAAGACTTTCCTAATAGCCTATCTAACAACCAAGGTGATAGTCCCATCATAATCAATAAAACTATCAATAACAATGGCGCAGGGTTGCTGTGCGGCAACTTTTGGACTGTTAGGTAAGGTAATTTGTCTAAAGCAAAGTTAATCAATGCCGTGGTTAAATTGAGTATTACTCCCAGTAACCACAGCAAAGCCATGAATGTTCCCAGTCCTAGCAACCGCAAGGGAATTAACTGAGGCTTACCCAGGGGTTGCCATACCTTAGCACGTTTGGCTTGTCGCCAATAAATACACCGATGAAAGCTGGGACTAATCTCACTCCGAGGAGTTTTTATATAGCTGGAGGATCTGAACAAATTCTGCGGGATCACCGTATTCGGCACGCTACTCAGACTGGCTCGCGAATATTGACTAGTTTCTGCTACTCTCTGTTTCTGGGACTCCACCACCCCAGGGGTCTTAGTTGTTGATGCGGTAGCGTTTTGAGAATTCTCACCAGTTACAAACTCACCTCCGGGATTATCTGATAGCTGGCGTGGCGTAGCCATAGATTTACTACTTTTTTTACGGCTTTTTGCCAAGTGTGTGAGAGCAAGTTCAGCCCATTGTTTAACTCGTGTATCTTGGCTCTCTCTGAGAGTCTGACACAGAATAGTAGCCTTGCGAATTTGGCCAGTGCGTGCATAAGCCATGACTAAACCAACCCTTGCCTGTAAGTTAGCTCTAGGATTTACTTGACTAGTGGCCACAGGTGTAAGTTTAGCGATCGCAGTTTGGTAATTTCCTTGTTTGAGGGCTACTAAACCGGCTTCCAAAGACAGTTCGGCATCTGACAGCTTGCGTGGCGTAGCCATAGGCATAGAAATTTGGTTACTCCAATGTCCAGTAACTGATCCACGGTGGTAAACAAGAGCAAATCCTTAATGCCGTGGTCATTAATTTCACCCGATAGCTGGCGTGGCGTAGCCATTGAGTCCCATTAACACTCATGTTCCTCCAATCCACCGGGGCGATCTGCTTGCAGCGGCGTGGAAAACCCTACGCGCTTCACTTCAACTCACCGATGACCTCCCTGTAACTGTTGACAATTCCATGAAATGTGCAAGAGCAAAACTCCGCTTTCCATATTATCCAGTCTGTCCCACCGTACTTATTCCCTGATGCAAGATGTAGACAACCACGTTAATATTTCTATCTTCAAAATTTTTGCCACAATCTGGACAAATATAAATTTTAGGTGATAGACATTTTTGTCATTTTTCGGCACAGTTACCAAAATGGTGGCTGGTACTGGTATCTGAGGTTATATCCTTTTCAAACTTTCTTCGCTTCATACCCCCATAAATGCACCTCCCCAAGCTGATGACATGGGGGGCTTTTGTCAGTTCGCTGTTTTCCGCTCACCTCAAACCCTCTCCACAGGTTTGGAGAGGGGAGACTTTAATGCCGGTTAAAACCCTTGATTTAGAGGTAATCTAATTGACATTACTAACTGGTGTAATTCCCGCCAAATCTAAGATTGGTGCAATCAGATCCTCCCGCTTTACCGCCATCATGTGGACACCCTGACATAGTTGTCGCGCCATCTGCACTTGTTCAGCAGCAATTTTCATTCCTTCCTCCAGGGGATTTTTTGCGGTAGCCAACCTATCAATAATATACTGAGGAATATTTACACCCGGAACACACCGATTAATAAACTCAGCATTCTTTGCCGATTTCAACAGGAAAATTCCAGCCAAAATGGGTTTATTATGACTCAAGGCTATGATATCCATAAACTTTTCTAGGCGCTCAAAATCTGTAATCATCTGACTTTGGAAAAACTGCGCTCCAGCTTCAATTTTGCGTTCAAATCGCTTTTGCAAACCTGACCAACTCGGAGACTGTGGATCCACAGCCGCACCAGCAAATAAATCAGTCCCCCCATCTGTCAAGGGCTTCTCATCAGAATCAACGCCTTGATTCATTTTCCGAATCATTTGCAGGAGCCGCACAGATTCCAAGTCAAACACCGCTTTCGCATGGGGGTGATCACCTACTTTCACCGGGTCGCCAGTTAAAGCTAAAATATTGCGGATACCCAAGGCATGAGCACCCATCAAATCAGCTTGTAAACCAATTCTATTGCGATCACGACAAGCAACCTGACAAATCGGTTCAATGCCATTTTGCAACAGAATTACTGACGCTACCAAAGAAGACATCCGTAATACAGCGCGGCTACCATCGGTAATATTGACAGCATGAACCCTCCCCTTAAGGGTCGCCGCCATTGAAATCATGTGTGCTACATTCACCCCTTTTGGTGGAGCTACCTCCGCGGTAACTAAAAATTCGCCGGATTGGGCTGCCCGACGAAATGAGTTTAAAATTGTGGTATTTTGGGTATCCTGCATAACATTAATGTTTCACTTTTCTTCAAGGGTATAACGAATTACGCCCAAAAGTGAAACCTTTACAGAGGTAGGGAGTAGCCCAAAGCAGTTTTTACCTGTGCCAAAGTTTGATTAGCAATGGCTTCGGCTTTCTCCCGTCCCTCACGCAAAACAGACTGGAGATAAGCTTGATCTTCTATTATCCCTTGATATTTTTCCTGTATGGGTTTTAACGCATTAATTGTCGTTTCTGTCAATAGTGATTTAAATTGTCCCCAGCCCATATCTTGACATTCTGCTGCTACCTCTTCCTTCTTCTTCCCAGACAGCAGCATATACAGCGTTAACAAGTTATTACACTCTGGACGATCTGGATCACCGAAAGTCAAACCCCGAACTGGGTCAGTTTTACAGCGCTTAATCTTGTATTGAATCTGCTCTGGTGTATCCAGTAAATTAATTCGGCTTAAATCAGACGGATCAGACTTGGACATTTTGCGTGTACCATCGGCCAAACTCATCACCCTAGCGCCTTCCTGACGAATTAAAGCGGATGGTAACTTGATCACTGGTTGATCAGGTTTACCAAATTGATGATTTAACCGCGCTGCAATGTCCCTAGTCAATTCCAAATGTTGTTTTTGGTCTTCACCCACTGGTACTTTATCAGCTTGATACAGCAAAATATCAGCAGCCATCAGCACAGGATAGTCCAACAAGCCGACATTGACATTTTCACCCTGCTTAATCGCCTTCTCCTTAAACTGAATCATGTCTTGTAACCAGTTTAAAGGTGTAATGCAATTAAACAGCCAGGTCAACTCACTGTGGGCAGAAACATGAGATTGCACAAAAATCGTCGAGTGATTTAAATCCAGACCACAAGCCAGATAAAGCGCCACCAGGGTATAAGTATCAGATGCTAACCTTGTGGGATCGTGTGGTACCGTAATCGCGTGCAAATCAGCCACGAACAGGTAATTTTCGTATTCGCTCTGACCTTCTACCCAATTGCGAATGGCTCCCAAGTAGTTACCCAGATGGTAATTACCGGTTGGTTGAACTCCAGAAAGAACACGCTGCTTGCCCATAAATTTCCAATTTATCTCAAATCCGCCCGAAGAATATGGCGGTTACAAAACTCCTTCAATTTTGACACTTTCTGGGATAACTCGCTAATTGCTCATTGCTGCTTTTGTTATGTATCTATGTGACTCATCCATTTACCGATTGTTAATCTCTAGTGACTATCAGTCTACGGACGATGTGTCACATCAAGCTGATTGCTGAGAAAATGTAGAAAAAATGCCATAATAACCAGGCATATAACTTTACGTCAATGAAATTTATCGGCATTGATTTAGGCTGGAAATCCCAACCAAGCGGCTTATGCTGTTTAGAATTAATAGCAGAAAAACTGCACATCATCGATTTAGATCGGCGCGAATGTATTACAGACATTTTCGCCTGGATAGATAACCATGTACCCGCAAATCAACCGGGGATGATGGCCGTAGACGCGCCCACATTGATCCCCAATGCTGTAGGGAGTCGTCTCCCCGATCAACTCACACATAAATACTTTGGCAAATATCACGCCGGATGTTACCCAGCTAATCAAAATTTACCCTTTGCAGAACGTACTGTAAATTTTGGTTTAGAATTAGAGTCTCGTGGATTTGTCCATGCACCCACAATTGAACCCCGAAGACCCGGTAGATATCAAATAGAAGTTTTTCCCCATCCCGCAATAGTTAACTTATTTAACCTAGAACGCATCCTGAAATATAAAAAAGGACGCATCAGTGAGCGCCGCTTAGAATTAATTAAACTTTACAATTACATTATTGATATTTTACCCACCATAGAACCTTCTCTGATCCCTGTACCCTTGGGTGGTTCATTTTCCCAAATCCCTACCACAGGCGCAGCACTTAAAGCAGCTGAAGACAAACTAGATAGTGTAATTTGTGCTTATGTAGCAGCGCACTGGTGGTATTGGGGTAAAAAACATAACTTAGTGTTAGGCGATCGCACAACCGGTTATATTGTCATCCCCACAAATGTGGGGAGCGGGGAATATTGAAACCCCTACTCCCTCATCCTTGAGCTTATTCCGCCCAAGCAATCAATCTCGGCTCATAAGGACTAGATAGATGTTGGTGGTGCGGTAACACACGCAAAGACAAGCCTTGCAAACCAGAGACAGTATAAGTAATGTTAGCTGTGTAAACACTCAACCCTGTTGCATCCTGTCCTTGGTAATCCATGACTACAGGCACTGCATTCACAATTTCACCATTAGCATCAATGCTACCTTGGTATAACTCCACCCGCACATCATCATTAGTCAACGTGGCCAAGTCAACCTTAGCTTTCACAGCAACGGTTTGATTTACCTCAATATCCGTATCTTCAGATACATCAATATCTTTAATTCTGATATTGAACCAGTGATCTCGGAGTTTTGATTTCCAACTAGCTAATTCTTTAGCAGGGGCGTAATTATCGACAGTGAGAATATGATAGCGATCGCTAGCTGGAAAATAAGCCCGTTGAGCATATTCTCCCACCATCCGGGCTGTATTAAAGAAAGGACAATTCAAGCGAATTGCATCTTTCATTTTAGCAATCCACGCACGGGGTAAGCCATCCACATCGTGATACTCGTAGAACAGAGGTATCACTTCCTTCTCTAGTAATTCGTAGAGGGCATTAGCTTCTACCTCATCTTGATAATTAGGATCATCATAATTCTCGCCATGTCCAATTGACCAACCAGTGCGGACATAATCAGCTTCATCCCACCAGCCATCGAGAACACTTAAATTCAGCAATCCATTCATGGCGGCTTTCATACCGCTAGTACCGGAGGCTTCCCGTGGACGGCGTGGCGTGTTTAACCACACGTCACAACCAGCTACCATCAACCGAGCAATATAAATGTCGTAATTAGGAACAAACACTACTTGTTTTTCCAAGTGTTGTTCACGGATAAAGTGATTAATGTCGCGGATTAGTTCTTTTCCGGGGATATCTTTGGGGTGAGCCTTACCAGCGATCACAAATTGTAGCTTGCGATGTTTGTTCCCCTGCAAAATCTGCTTGATTCTGTCTAAATCGCGCATCCACAGGGTCGCACGTTTGTAGGTAGCAAAACGTCGAGCAAAGCCAATGGTTAAAACGTTGGGATCGAGAACTTCCTGAGCTTGGTTAATTTCTGCAGCCGCCGCGCCGCGATCGCGCAAATGCTTCACCAAGTGTTCTCGGACATATAAAACCATGTCTAAGCGACAGCGTTCGTGATTGCGCCACAATTCCTCATCGGGGATCGCATCCATCCGTTCCCACAATGGGCTATCTGGTGGTGCTGATGACCAGTTAGGACCCAAGTACCGATCATACAACTCTTGAGTTGACTTTGCTACACAACTGCGGGCATGAACACCGTTAGTAATTGCCGCAATTGGTACTTCTTCCACAGGGACTTTTTGCCACAAACCCTTAAACATCTGCCGTGACACCACACCATGCAACTGTGCCACACCGTTGGAAAATGTCGCCATCTTCAAGGCCAACACCGCCATACTGAAAGGTGCCGATAAATCACCCGTATTTTCCCGCCCCAGTCCTAAAAATTGCTCTTTAGGCAAACCAAAGATTTCTGCATAATACCCCAGGTAATACAAAATCTTATCAGGAGCAAACAAATCTATCCCAGCTGGTACTGGTGTGTGGGTAGTAAAGATATTACTCGAAGCTACCACTTGTCGGGACTCGGCATAACTTAATCCTTCTTCCTGAATTAAGATCCGGATCCGTTCTAAAGCAGAGAATGCTGCATGGCCTTCATTCATGTGGTAGGCCGTGACATTGTAACCCAGTGCTTTCAACATCTGTACACCACCGATCCCCAGCATAATTTCCTGGTGAATCCGCATATCAATATCACCACCATATAGCTGGTCTGTGATGTCGTGGTCGTAAGGGTTATTGGGTTCAATATTCGTGTCTAGCATATACAGTGGTACCATTCCCACCTGTACACGCCACACTCTCGCGTAGACCTTGCGCCCTGGATAATCCACCGCAATCCTTAGTTCTGAACCATCTGGATTACGCTCTAGGTGCAAGGGCATATTATAGAAATCGTTGATGGGGTAGCGCTCTTGTTGCCAACCATCCGCATTCAGGTATTGAGCAAAGTATCCTTGCTGATACAACAACCCCACACCCACAAGAGGTAAACCCAAGTCACTGGCAGATTTGAGGTGATCCCCCGCTAGAACACCCAACCCGCCAGAATAAACCGGTAAACAATCTACCAGACCGAATTCAGCCGAAAAATAGGCATAGCATTCTTTTGGCTTTGAGCTGCGCTGTTTCTGATACCAAGTACGCTCTTGTAAATAATCTTCTAACTGACGAGCCGCCCGATCCATTTGTGCTAGGAAGCCTTCATCTTCCACAACTTCCAAGAGCCGCCCTTGATTGATGGTACCCAGCATTAATACGGGGTTATGATGGCTAGATTCCCATAGATCAGGGTCTAATCGACGAAATAAATCTTTACTTTCAACATTCCAATCCCAATGCAAGTTATATGCTAGTCGTCTCAGGGGTTCGAGCCGCGAGGGTAAGGAAGGGGAAACATTAAATGTGCGAATCGGCTGCATAGTTTGGTAAAGCTCCAAGTTTAATTTTCGGTATTGTTTATGTATTTATTGCTGTTTATACTCAATGTTGCCAATTCTTTTGACTGTGTGTGTAAATAACTTTGTTCAGCATTGATAGTGATTCTTTCCATCGCTGATAAAGTTTACACTAAAGACATTTTTAAGTCTATGGATTACTCACAAGTATGTACTTAGTATATTAAAATTTGACTCTTATCTGTCGGCTAAAAGTTAAACAAATATAAATAAATTTTTCTTAAATCTCACAAGTTTAGCTAAGAAGACTCTATTTGATGTGTCCAAAAGACTCAATAAACATCTGTATCTTCTTCTTTATTGCTTACCAAGCTAGTTAGATGACTATGGCGATTGCCCTATAGACAGAGCCGCTGTATAAGCTAAAATTACCCTGTATCAGGTATTTGAGACAACAGGTTCATCTTTTTTTAGTTATTGCACGCAATATTGTATGCTAAACTACTAAGTAAACATTGAGTGTATCTGAGGACATGGCTGGATTAATAAAAATTAAATAAGTATCAATCATAGCTATATTAAGGAATATTTAGGGTTATACGTCCTTTCAGGGAGTTTTTATCAGTAAATCATTCATGTTTCCTCTGAAATATAACTTCTTTCTCCTAACTCTTCCTTTTTTTTCAGGGATTGCGTATTTTTTTGTACTACATCACTTATGTATAGCCTCAAATAAATAACGTTAGTTGTAATTTCTCAGAGGATGTTTGATAAGTTTTCAACAGGTAATTTTTATCTTAGGGAACAGGGAACACACCGAACACACCGAACAGGGAACAGGGAATGGGAAATGGGAAATGGGAAATGGGAAACACACAAAAAACAATAAAATCCAGTCCCCTACCCTTACAAGGGGAGGGTTAGTGTGGGGTCAAACAATAGTTGATACACTAATCATGACTTGACAAACATCCTCTCACAGGTATGATTTTTTTCATATCTGGCCATCGCTGTTTGATATATAAATGTATCTAAGTATGATCTCAATATCGGTAATTATTACCCTATGAATAATATCATTCAGGACTTACGCAACTGGCACAAATAGGGAGCGGAGGGAGCCGCGCCACGGGACAATTTCAATTAAACCAAGCACATAGGAATACTTGGGCGTTTGAGTTGCTGTATTAAATAATTAGACAGCAAATTATGCTTGATTT
>NZ_JANQDF010000014.1:0-15009 GCF_029891675.1 Anabaenopsis tanganyikae CS-531 | reverse complement strand
TAGCGGTAGTCTTTCTTGTAAATCTTAAGAGAAATATCGCGTCTGGCTAAGGCGTGCAAGTCTACTAAGGGATAACCGCTCCCATGCTCCCGTTGAAGTAGAAAGTAAAGTCTAGCTTTGTCTAGGTTTTATATAGCAGTTTTACCATTTATCGAAAAAATGGGTTGAAAACCCCGTCGTTCTACGACGGCTTTTCTTGATTGTGGATATATTTCTTAAGCACCTCAAGTGGCGCACCATCAATGTCAAATTTACTATATTTCTAGTAGTTCCCACACAAAAGCCAAGTGAATACTCACAAAGCCTTAAGCTAGAGACTAGAGACTTAAAACAGACTATGACACCAGAAGAAATTGCAGGGACGCTGACAAAATTATTTAGCAGCAAGGAGATTAAAGCGATCGCACCTGGATCGTGGCAGGTGGAAAGCCCTAATTTTCGGCTGTTGGTGCTACTATCTGAAGATAATACGTGGTTAAGAATTTTACTGCCTATTGTCCCACTAACACAAGCCCAACCATTTTTAGCGCAATTTTTAGAAGCGAACTTT
Source organism: Anabaenopsis tanganyikae CS-531 (assembly GCF_029891675.1). Classification (NCBI taxonomy): domain Bacteria; kingdom Bacillati; phylum Cyanobacteriota; class Cyanophyceae; order Nostocales; family Nodulariaceae; genus Anabaenopsis; species Anabaenopsis tanganyikae. Next base: position 14,459 of record NZ_JANQDF010000014.1, on the reverse strand, counting down.
GATGATACCCAAGAAGTACGTTATGCCTTGTTTGATAGTGTAATTTGGGCAGTATATCAACATAATAGTCAAACTTTGGTCAGTGAAGATTTTGCCAGTGCCATCAGCCGAATAGTATCTTTATATCAAGCTGGTTTAGATAACGTCTTTAATCGTCTGATTGAAACCCGCATTCGGCAAATCATCCAGACAGCGAAGCAGCAAGGACAATCACTGCAAGGGACAATGCAAAACCTAGAACGTTTTTATGCAGAAGGATTACTAGGTGACAATAACCAAACAGCCCAAGACAGAGAACAAGTTTTAACAGCTTGGCAGAGTCAATTACAACGCCTCTGGAACGAAGTTGAGATTAAACCTGAATAGAAAAGCCTTCATAGAGCTGAACAAGTTCATGGATATAATTGAAATTCTCAAACAAGACTATCAAAGATTTCCTGAGAATCAGACATATAGCATTTACGCCGAAAACGTTTATTTTCAAGATCCATTAACTAAATTTCGGGGAGTTAAACGCTATGAGCAGATGATTAAATTCATCCAGAAATGGTTTATTAATCCCCATATGGAAGTACACAAGATTCAACCTTTAGGAGACACCATAAAAACGGAGTGGACACTCAGCTGGAATACACCAGTGCCGTGGAAACCGCGAATTTATATCTCCGGCTGGAGTGAATTAACACTAAACTCTGCTAACCTGATTATTTCCCACATTGATTATTGGCACTGTTCACCTATAGATGTAATTAAACAGCATTTTTACCTATCTCCTGCCGTCAAAGGTTAGGGAAACAAAGCCGATGAAAGCATTTATTTTCTCGAAACAGTTGATAATGTAAATAAATGTAAAAATCCTGAACAGGACGTAATCATCCATGCGCGTAATTTTGATGACAGGCAAAGGCGGCGTAGGTAAAACCTCCGTTGCTGCGGCCACTGGACTCCGTTGTGCAGAACTAGGCTATCGCACACTAGTTTTGAGTACAGACCCCGCCCACTCCCTAGCAGATAGTTTCGATTTAGAAATGGGACACGCACCGCGAGAAATTCGCTCGAATTTGTGGGGTGCGGAACTCGACGCGCTGCAAGAACTAGAAGGAAATTGGGGTGCGGTGAAGCGTTACATCACCCAAGTGTTACAAGCTAGGGGTTTAGAAGGGGTTCAAGCCGAAGAATTAGCCATCTTACCGGGTATGGATGAGATTTTTGGCTTAGTCAGGATGAAGCGCCACTACGACGAAGGGGACTTTGATGTTTTGATTATCGACTCAGCCCCTACTGGTACCGCATTACGTCTGCTGAGTTTACCTGAGGTCGGCGGCTGGTATATGCGCCGGTTTTACAAGCCATTTCAAAATATCTCCGTGGCGCTGCGACCTCTGGTGGAACCTTTGTTTAGACCCATTGCGGGTTTTTCTCTCCCAGATAAAGAGGTGATGGATGCACCTTATGAATTTTATGAGCAAATTGAAGCGCTGGAAAAGGTCTTAACTGATAATACTCAAACCTCCGTGCGCCTGGTAACTAATCCCGAAAAAATGGTGATTAAAGAATCTCTGCGCGCCCATGCTTATCTGAGTTTATATAATGTGGCTACAGATTTAGTCATAGCTAATCGCATTATTCCCCAGGAAGTGCAAGATCCGTTTTTCCAACGTTGGAAAGAAAACCAGGAGGAATATCGCCGGGAAATACATGATAATTTTCTGCCTCTACCTGTTAAAGAGGTGCCGCTATTTTCTGAGGAGATGTGCGGCCTAGCAGCTTTAGAACGGTTGAAAGAAACTCTTTACAAGGATGAAGACCCCACTCAGGTATATTACAAAGAAACAACTATTAAGGTTGTGCAAGAGCAAAACCAATATAGTTTGGAACTTTATTTACCTGGTATCCCTAAAAGCCAAATTCAACTCAGTAAAACTGGAGATGAATTAAATATTACTATCGGTAATCACAGACGTAATTTAGTATTGCCCCAAGCCTTGGCAGCTTTACAACCAGGAGGGGCGAAGATGGAAGACGACTATCTCAAAATTCGCTTTACTGATAATGTAAAGGTGTAATTTTAATTACAAAGCAAAAGTAGAGAGAAAATCAGTTAAAACTCTCTACTTTTGACTTGATAATTATTTAGGTTTGAGACCAGAATTTATCAAAACCAGTTTTTATTGCTAACTTCTCAGTTGTACAGGCATGGCTAGGTATGTCATTTTTAAACTTCCTAGGGGTGTAAAAATTACTGGGGTGAGAGCTTGATTGAGGTGTACTTGAACTTCTGAAGATGGTAATTCTTTTAACCCTTCCATTAAGTATCTAATGTTAAAAGCAATTTCTAAATCTTCCCCGGATATTTGTGCGGGTATTGACTCTCTACCGCTACCCACATCTTGGGCTTCGCAGGATAGGGTAATTTCCTGGGCAGTGCTGTTAATGCTAACTTTGACAATATTATTTTTTTGGTCTGCGAGTACGGCAATGCGCTCTAAGGTGCTAACTAATTGTTTACGCTCGATGGTCAATTGACGCTCAAATTGGCGGGGAATTAGTTGACGATATGCGGGATATTGACCATCTAGGGTGCGACTGGTTAAGCGTTGATTTTGCCAAGCAAATACAACTTGACCTTGATCTAAGTATAGGGCGATCGCATCATCGGACACAGCATTATGAGCTAACATCCGTTGTAGTTCCCGTAAGGCTCTGGCTGGAACTGTCACCTCTAGCTGATGATTATCACCTAGGGGACGCTCGTTAGTAGTTTCCACCACTGCTAGGCGATGTCCATCGGTAGCAGCAAATTCTAGGCTATCTTCTTTAACTGTTAAATGGACTCCTGTCAATACTTGCTTAGTTTCATCGCTACTGGTAGCAAATAATGAGCCTCTTAATCCTTCAATTAAGGACGCGGTAGTAATTTGAATGGGGTCAGCGTTGTCAATAATTGGTAGTTCGGGGAATTCTTCAGCTCCCATGGCTCGGACTTGAAAATGTCCACTCTTGGGGGTGAGGGTGACACTTAAGCCTTCTCCGGTAGCTGTTTCCGATTCTACGGCTGATTGATCATCTAGGGTCACTTCTCCTTCTGGAAGGCGTGAGGTGATATCTACAAGTAGTTTAGCTGGTAGGGCGATGGCTCCTCCTTCTAATACCTCAGCATTAAAACTGGTACGGATACCCAAACTCAGGTCAAAGGCGGTTAAACTGACTTGGTTAGTTTGAGCATCTGCTTGGAGTAAGATATTGGCTAATACTGGATGAGTTGGGCGTGAGGGTACTGCACGGCTGACAAGTGAGAGGTTGGTACTAAGATCGCTTTGGGTGCAAACTAATTTCATAAAAATATTCCGTAAGTGGGAAATCAGAGCGTCTGTCAACCAGGGTTGCTCTGGATGGAAGTAGGTAGAGACGCGATTGATTGTGTTTGTGGGTTGTTTATTTTTATCATCAAATCATAAATATTGATATGAATTGTGGAAATTGTGGAAAACTCCCTAAGAGGCTATTTGAAATAATGGTTTGGTAGGTTAGTATCTGTGGAAAACTTGTGGAAAAACCAGGAGGGTTTTCCACAGGGTAATTATACCTGACTGAAGTTTTTGCGCAAGTCAATTTAATTTTAATCAGTTCTTATACTTTCATTAATATTTTTTGTAAGCGGCTGAACAATTATGGCAGTAATGGTTGTGGAAAACAATTTTTTGCCGGACAGAGGATTTTGGCTAAGAGTTAAATCCTGATGACTCCGGGCTTTATTTTTGCTGTTTTCTGCTATTCATGTTGATGCGATCGCTCAATTGACCCAAGGTTGCTGCTAGGGTGCGATCGCTTTCTCGCAGTTGGGCAATTTTATCACAACTATAAATCACCGTTGTATGGTCTTTACCACCAAATTCTTCACCAATTCTCGGTAAACTCAGACCAGTGTGTTGGCGCATCAGATACATCCCGATTTGACGCGCCCAACTAATTTCTCGTCGCCGGGAGTTACTTTTAAGGTCTTCAATGGATATACCAAAAGTATCAGCAATCACTGATAATATCCCCTCTGGGGTAGCGGCGAGGTTCTCCCTTTGTCGTTCTAAAACTGGTGTGATATTCTCCACGGTCATAGGTAAACCAGAAATAGAAATATAAGCCAGGGCTCGAATTAAAGCGCCTTCCAACTCACGAATATTAGAAGTATAATGGGAGGCGATATACTCAATGACATCCCTGGAAAGGGGAATATTTTCGTATTCAGCCTTTTTCTGGAGAATGGCCATCCTAGTTTCTAAATCTGGAGTTTGTACATCAGCAATTAAACCCATAGAAAACCGGGAACACAGACGCTCTTGTAGCTGAGGGATTTGATGAGGAGGGCGGTCGGAAGCAATCACAACTTGCTTCCCCGTCTCATGTAAGGTATTGAAAGTATGAAAAAATTCTTCTTGGGTATACTCCTTACCCTCAAGAAACTGAATATCATCGACTAACAACACATCGGCAGCCCGATAATGTTCCCGGAAACTCTGCATACTATCATTACGGATGGCTGTAATTAAGTCGTTAGTAAATTGCTCTGTGGAAACATAAAAGATTTTAGAACCTGGAGAAATGCGATATCGATAATGACCAATAGCCTGCATCAGGTGAGTTTTACCCAACCCCACACCACCGCATAGAAATAAGGGGTTAAACTCTTTTCCTGGGGATTCCGCCACAGCCAAAGCAGCAGCGTGAGCCATGCGATTATTAGCACCAACCACAAATCGGGAAAATACATATTTAGAATTTAAGTCTGTAGTGGGTTGCATTTTTGGCGGAACATTTTCAGAAGTCTGGCTTTGAGTCAGTAATTCCCGAGTAAATTTTGCTTGTTCCCCGTCAGTGACTTCATTACCCTGAGCCTCCGTAATGTATATATCCACCTGATGACCCAAAATATCTTCGACTACATTAGCAATGGTGTTGATGTAATATTTTTGTAACCAATTACGAGCAAAGGGATTAGGAGTAATGATTACCAAGCAGTTATTTTCTAATCCCGCCGCGTGAGCAGTTTTTATCCAAGTCTCAAAGGTAGGACGGGATAATTCTAGCTGTAAGCGCTGTAATACCTGAGTCCAGAGACTGTCAATGGGAATCGCCATTATTTACCACCTTTGCTACTAATGGTCAGAAAGCACTAATTTAGTATTGATCAGTTCTAGACGGCAAATGAGCTTTTGATTCGCCATCATTGACAGGACATACCCAGTAGGCAATATCCTACCACCCACTGACTAAAACGGAGAAACAAAGACAATGAAGATGAAAGTTCAAGCTATTATTGATACCTGGGTTGGTGCCTACAGGAGAGAATCAAGCTGTATGCTTCAGTTAATCCTAATGACTGGGGTAGCATTAGTGTCCCTGGGTGGCTGCTCTTTTCCACCCACTAAAACCCTTGATGGTCAAAGAAATGATCCTCGGTCTCAGGTTGTGACCCAAAGCACAAATGATCGCAGTCCGGCTGTGACTACCCCGGTAATTACCTCCTCAGCGGGTGAAAATCCTCACTTCGTTGTCGCAGTTGTACAAAAAGTGGGAGATGGCGTAGTGCGGATTGATGCCTCTAGAATAGTACAGTCTCGTGGTGTACCCAGGGATCCATTTTTACGCCGGTTTGGCAATTCACAACAACGAGTAGAGCGGGGTAGCGGCTCTGGATTTATTATTAATTCCTCTGGTAAAATTCTCACTAATTCTCATGTTGTAGATGGAGCGGATTCTGTAACTGTCACCCTCAAGGATGGTAGGACTTTTGATGGGAAGGTGCTAGGGGAAGATCCGGTTACAGATGTGGCGGTGATCAAAATTGAGGCTAATAATCTGCCAGTCTTACCTCTAGGTAACTCTGATACCTTAAACCCAGGAGAAGCTGTGATTGCTATTGGTAATCCTTTAGGGTTAAATAATACTGTTACCTCTGGTATACTTAGCGCTATCGGGCGTTCTAGTAGTGATATTGGAGCCAGCGATAAGCGGGTTGACTATATCCAAACTGATGCAGCTATTAACCCGGGTAACTCTGGTGGGCCATTACTCAATTCCCGCGGGGAGGTAATTGGTATGAATACGGCAATTATTCGCGGCGCTCAAGGGTTAGGGTTTGCTATTCCCATTAATACAGTAGAGAGAATTTCTCAGGAATTAATCGCTAAAGGTAGGGTGGATCATCCTTATTTAGGTATTCAAATGGTGACTTTGACACCGGAGATTAAAGCCAGTATCAATCGAGACCCACGCAATGGCTTGAATTTGAGAGCAGATCAGGGTGTTTTATTAGTTGATATTGTACCGCGATCGCCGGCATCTGTGGGAGGACTCAGATCTGGTGATTTAATTCAAAGCATTAATAACCAACCTGTGACTAAAATTGAAGAAGTACAAAATCTGGTACAAAATAGCCGAATTGGTATTCCTTTAGCAATACAGGTAGAACGCAATGGACAGGTGATATCACTAGAAGTTAGTCCAGCACCTTTACCAGCTAGAAGACAAGGTTAAATTCTTGCTTATGTCTGAACTAATACAAATTCTTCAACTAGGGGATCCCATACTCCGCCAACCGGCTACTTGGGTTGAAAATACTCAAGATGAAAGTATTCAAAAGCTCATTGACGACTTGACTGTCACAGTTAGCCAGGCTAATGGTGTGGGAATTGCAGCGCCTCAAGTATCCGCATCCTATCGTTTATTTATAGTAGCTTCCCGCCCTAATCTCAGGTATCCCCACGCTCCGTTGATGGAGCCTACCGCCATGATTAACCCGAGCATAATTGCTCACTCTGCCGAAATGATTCCAGGTTGGGAAGGTTGTTTAAGTGTTCCTGGTCTTCGAGGGTTAGTACCACGATACCAAGCAATTGAAGTATCATATACTGACCGCAATGGCAAGTTACAAAAGCAAGAATTAACTGATTTTGTGGCGCGGATTTTTCAACATGAGTATGATCATCTCGATGGTGTGTTGTTTATTGACCGCATTGAGAATTTACTCAATATTATTACTGAGGAGAAATACCAAAAAATGTTAATTAATCCAGCGGACATCATCAACTAGAGATGAATCTGGATTTCATATCCCCAAAAAGTGATATTTTTTACTACATCTCAGATATCTCTCAAGGCAGAGGAGGGATAGTGCGGCTAAGGGTTATACTTGACGTTACTGATAGACTTGATTTAGGTAAATCTTTTTAATATCGTCATTAACAATACTTTACGTCCTCTCCTCAAACTTGCGACAAATCAAACTCTACCATCAGCAAGATGAGATCCCAATCCCACCCAGATTAAGCTAAAAGGCTTACCTATCATCTACGAGAGTTAATTAAATTATGGCACCTAAAATTATTAACTTTGTTGAAGAGGCTGGCACTCCTGGAATTATAGCCGGTATAGGGGCGGTACTCTTGGCACCTGTGCTCATTCCCGTTGTAGCAGGAATTGGTAAACCCATACTCAAGTCACTAGTCAAAGGTGGAATTGTCGCCTACGAAAAAAGCCGCGGCGCATTTGCAGAAATGGGCGAAACTTGGGAAGACATTATAGCCGAGGCTAAGGCTGAAATTGCCGAGGAGAGAGAAACACCCGTATTTGAAGCATCTGCTGAGAACACAGCAGAACATGGCGTATAAATCAGCAAGTAAAGGTTCTTTCTCTGGGCGTAGTTTGTATTACACAGGACTTCAGTCCTCAAAATCAATAGGAGCAACGGAGGAATTGGCTATCAGACTCTTCTGGCGTTGGTGATGAGAGGATTAAAGTCCTGACTACAACCAGAAATAACTATAATCCAGGAGGGCTACTGTGTGTTGACAAATAGTTATAGTAATCTTACCAAGATTATCAAAATTTTGCAACAGGCAAGTTTCAAAACCACACATCAACCTATATCCACTAAAATCATTAGTGAAACTCACGGAAGACTACGGTTGAGAATTTCTCCTGTTCATCGTCATCCTCGAGAAATGCAACGTATTGCTAATGTGTTGCAGGCACAGCCTCATGTGACTCAGGTCAGGACTAATATTAATTCAGGTAGTATAATCATCAACCATGATGGCAAAAATGCGGCTTTAGAAAATGTGCTAACTACACTACTAGATTTAGGAGTAACTTTTGCTGATGTTACCGAGGGGAACTCGGAAGCAGCAGAAGATATGAAAAGCACAATTATTAACTTAAATAACCGGTTTGAGCGCGCCACTGGTGGCGAGGTTGATTTGCGCTTTCTGTTTCCCCTCGGACTGAGTATTCTGGCTATTAGACAAGTTATGGTTAAAGGTTTAGAACTGGAAATTATTCCTTGGTATGTGTTGGCTTGGTATGCCTTTGATAGTTTTCTTAAACTCAACAGTAACAGTGAAGTGCTGCTTAATAGCGATCCTTAGACGGTGATATCTCGGTCAAGTCAACTATAAAGTTGGGTTGTAGGTGGGGAAAATCCATCAACAACCCAAATTACATTCATTTAACTAAATATCCGGTGTTCTAGGGAAGGCATTTGACGGCGGACTTGTTCCAAGCGGGAGGGCTTGATTTCGGCCATGGCAATTCCTGGTTGTTCACCAGCATCTGCTAAAATCACTCCCCAGGGGTCGATAATCACAGCGTGTCCGTGGGTGTAGCGACGGCCGTAGTTATTGCCAGTTTGAGCCGGTGCAATCACGTAGGCAGTATTTTCAATGGCTCTTGCTTGTAATAATACTTGCCAGTGGTCTTTACCTGTAAAAGCAGTGAAAGCAGCAGGTACAAACATCACATCGGCTCCCTTATCTGACAGATGTCGGTACAATTCGGGAAAACGGACATCGTAGCAAACAGAAAGTCCTATATTACCGAGTTTTTCCGAGAAATATACTGAGGGTAGTTCCTGACCAGCTACAACGGTGCTAGATTCTCTATAGGTATTACCATCGGGGACATTAACATCAAATAAATGTACTTTATAGTAGCGTAAGAGTTCTTCACCGCTAGGGTCTATCAGGACTGTAGTGTTATATACCTTGCCGGTATTTTCCACAGGAAGGGGAAAGCTACCGCCCAAGATGGTAACTTGGAAGCGCTGGGCCATTTTTCTGAGAAATTGTGTAGTTTCACGGTAAATCTCGTCTGCTTGTGCGAGTTTGTCTTTCTCTTCTCCCATAAAAGAAAAGTTTTCTGGTAACCCGACTAATTCCGCACCTCGACGCACCGCCAGATCAATTAGTTCTTCTGCTTCTATTAAGTTTTTGTGTAAGTTGGGTACACTACTCATTTGAATAGCAGCTGCTAAATAAGACTTCATTTAAAAACCTCCAGAAAGTTACAAAGTCAGGATGATCAATCCTGAGAGGAAAACAGACACGGTAAATTGGTAAAATTGATATACCATATAATTGGCTAAAGTAGGCGGTTAGCTCGCCCCCTTGTACCGGTAGCTACGAAATCTCACCTATAAGTCGTTAATTTATTTCATAAATAGATTTAGATATTATTTAAATCTACTAACGTTATGCCATAGTATGTGAGGATGACAACAACTATTCAACCATTAACCCATAAAAAATGGGCTCAGGCGATCGCTCAACCGGGGAAAGAATTTCCCCTCACTCCATTACCCATTCTCTGGGGCCAAGTCCCTGAAGGCTTACGCGGTACACTCTACCGCAATGGACCAGGAAGGTTAGAACGTGGTGGTGTTCATGTGGGACACTGGTTTGATGGTGATGGGGCAATTTTGGCGGTTCATTTTACCGATGCTGGTGTTAGGGGAGTTTATCGTTATGTGCAAACTGCAGGCTATCAGGAAGAAAGCGCAGCGGGTAAACTGCTTTACGGTAATTATGGCATGACTGCACCCGGTGCAATTTGGAATCAATGGCTCAAACCAGTTAAGAATACTGCTAATACTTCGGTTCTAGCATTACCTGACAGACTTCTAGCACTTTGGGAAGGTGGTCATCCTCATTCCCTTGACCTCCAAACTTTAGAAACACGCGGTTTGGATAATTTAAATGGTCTGAACCGGGGACTAACCTATTCTGCGCATCCCAAAGTTGATGACCAAACGGGGGAAATTTTTAACTTTGGTGTCAGTCCGGGGATGAATGGAACTTTGAATATTTATAAAAGTGAGTTGACTGGGAAAATTATTCAAAAAGCTGAAGTTCAACTTCCAGGTGTTCCATTAATCCACGATTTTGTTTTAGCTGGACAATATCTAATATTTTTTATTCCACCACTACGGTTAAATATTTTTCCTGTGCTGACTGGTATCAGCACTTATAGTGAATGTTTTGATTGGAAACCAGAATTAGGTACTCAAATCTTGGTCATTGACCGTGAAACCTTATCTTTAGTCAGTCGTGGAGAAACAGAATCTTGGTATCAATGGCATTTTGCTAATGGTTATGTAGATGCGAGTGGTGGTGTGGTGGTAGATTTCGCCCACTATAAAGATTTTAACACAAATAAATATCTGGGGGAAGTGGCTACAGGTAAAACCCTCACAAGTGCTCAAAGTACTCTGACGCGAATTCATCTGCAACCCCAAACAGCTAAGGTGACATCAGTTGAGAAACTAATAAACCGCAGTTGTGAGTTTCCTCATGTCCCTAAGAGAAATTTAGGGAAACTTTCACCTTATACCTATATGTCCTCACACCGGGAAGATACAGATATTAGTCAGGAGATATTAAATACTATCGGTCGTTTTGATCACCGCACTCAAACCTTCACTGAGGCTAATTTACCGGAAAATTGCTACCCTAGTGAACCTTTACCTGTGGAAGATGTACACAACTCTCAGCAAGCTTGGGTGTTGACGGTGGTTTATGATGGGAATTCCCATAGTAGCGAGGTTTGGGTATTTGATGGCGATCGCCTAGATACAGAACCGGTTTGTAGATTGGGATTACCCACTGTGATTCCTCATGGATTTCACGGTTACTTTCTAAGTGCTAAGTAGAGACCTGAAAACTTTAGAAATTCAAAATATCCAATGATTGAGCAATTTCTAAATCTGAAATTCTAGCACGAGCATCTTTAAGGGATTCTAGTTGACCTTCTCGCCTATAAATATCTGCTGCTTTACAAAAATCATCAATTGCTAGTTGTTTCTCTCCTAGGTGAGAATAAACATTACCACGGTTATAATAGGCATGAGCATAATTACAATTAATCTTAATGATATAAGTATAATCCTCAATTGCTCCCTCGTAATCTCCTAGATCATAGCGAGCATGACCACGGTTATAATAAGCATCTACATAATTAGGATTAATCTGTATAGCCTCAGTATAGTCGGCAATTGCTCCTTGATAATCTTCTAAATCGGCACGAGCGTTACCACGATTTTTGTAAGCAACTGCATTTTGGGGGTTAATTTTTATTGCCTGAGATAGTCCTTGGTGATATTCTATGAAATAACGTGCAATTCCCTGGTTTTTATAGGCATCTGCATAATCGGGGTTAATTTTTATTGCTTGAGTGTAATCCTCTATTGCTCCCTGATTATCTCCGATTTGAGAACGAGCTTCAGCACGATTTTTATAAGCTAGGGCAATATGAGGATTAATTCTGATAGCTTGAGTATAATCCTCGATTGCCTCTGGATAGTTTCCTAGTTGATAATGGGCTAAACCTCTTTTATGGTAAACTTTATGATCATGAAAGTTTAGCTGGATTGCTTGGGAAAAATTGACATTGGCTGCTGGGTACTCTCCTAACTGATAGTAAGTTAAACCTAATTTGTAATAACTTTCGGCATCAGCTTTTATGTGTAATCCTTCTTTATAGTAATTAATTGCTACTTGGTATTCCCCGCTATGAAAATACTCATCACCTAGTTTAATATAATTGTGATTGGAATCTTGATTGATAGAGTTTAATTTATTTAAATTACCTGAATTGCCTGGCCATTCTGATGAGTATGTGTATTGATAATTATCAGCTTTTGCTAACTGTTTTAGATAGAAGAATAAACCACCTCCATATAATAACTGGTTGATGCCAAAAGAAATTTTCCCAGTTTTTAACTTAATCATTTTCGTTGGGAGAAATCCAGCTAAAAACAGGTGATACTCTGGTTGTGCTTCGTTGACATCCTCTTGAATTAAAACGCAAACTATAACTGTATTTTTGGCAACTTCTTGAGAAGTAACTGACCATCTAACCTGACTAATACTACCATGACGTGACTTGACCTCAACGCCGATTTTTGAATCAGAATTTAAAGTAAAATCAACATTACCATCACCGCCGAATCGGGTTTCATAATCGACTTCTGTAATCAAATCAGCTAAACGTTCTTTAACAACTTCTTCCCCTAGTTTTCCCTTAAGATTGTTAATAAAAACGTCACGTACCGGGGAAGTGCGTTTATATTTTTCAGCCATCAACCAGCAAAATTCTCGTAATATCTTTAATCTTTCTCCGGAGATGACAGTTAATTCACTATATTGACCTGCTATTTCACAATGAAGTAAACAACCCGATGTTAACCTGCTAATAAAGTCGGACTGTAGCGATCGCAGTAGTGTAATCCAATCCATGTATCATTCTGCGCATCTGGTGATGAAATTATTGTCTGAAAATTTAGAACTAAAGTAAACCTCTGAGGGAAAAGTGCTGAGTGTTCAGCACTTTTATGGATAAGTTTTAATAAGTCATGTCCCAGGGACGTGTTTTTTGTTGTAACCAATCCTCACCCAACTGGATAGTAACATCAGAATCAATAATACCAGTGCTTTGTATGCGTACTTCCCCAAATCCCAAAGTATCGCGAATTAACTGTGCATTTTCAATATCTCCTTGCTGGGCGATGATATTGGTCACCTTCAGGGATTCCCGCCAAGGTGCGGATATATAAACGCGGCGATATCCGAATTGTTCTAAATCTCGGACTACAGAAATCAGTTGCGAGCGATCGCTACCTGTGCTATCTTGAATATAAACTCGCAAAGAATGATAATCAACCTGTTGGGCTTCACGAGTTAATTCGACACCAAAATGTTGATACATCATTCTAGAAATACCAGTTTCGTCTGGTATCCAATAGCTAGCCAGATATTCACCGGGTTGGCTAAAGCGACCTGGTAACATGAACATATGCATATTAGAACGGTTGACTCGCACGCCAAAGCCTGCTAGTGCTAATAATTCTTCAATTGTTAAATTGGTATCGATATTTTCTTTGACCAGATTGAGAATTTGGGGTAATTGGGTTAATGTTACAGGGTTAAGAGTCTGGTCTATCAAAGCTCTGATGACGGTTTGTTGACGCTGAACCCGGCCAATATCTCCGAGTTCGTCATGGCGAAAGCGTAATAGCTGCAAAGCCTGATCACCGTCAAGATGCTGTTCACCTGCCTTTAAATTAATATATAGGCGTTGAGAGTCATCTTGGTATCGCAAATCCTTGGGAACGTTGACTGTGACTCCACCCAAAGCATCGATCAGTTTACCAACACCCAGAACATTAATACGGATATAGCGGTCAATTGTTATATCACCCAGAAGTTGACTAACACTTTGAGCGGTTAAAGCTGGACCCCCATCAACATTAGCAGCATTGAGTTTTTTCACTCCATAGCCAATTACTTCTGTACGAGTGTCTCTGGGGATTGAGAGCATAGCTATTCTTTTTGTAGCTGGATCAAATTTGATCAAGATCATGACATCAGCTAGCCCATCAAAAGAATTTACCTGGGGTTCATAGCCCAGATGCTGCAATTGGGCTGGAGGATTAATCAAATCCGATGGGAGGACGCTCATCCCCATCACTAACAGATTCACAGGGCGAGTTAATTCCGAGAATCGTAACCCACCGCCAGAAATGCGATCTGTATCAAAAACCGCTTCTTCTTGGGGGCTTAACTGTGCTTGCTGCAATGGGCTACTAGTAAGGGAAACCGCTAACATTGCCCCTACTGTTGCTGAGACCATAGCAATACCACTCATACCCAGCCAGAACAACACCCAACCTCGAGATTTACGGCTGTGGGAATTTGGTTTTTTTGATTTGATCGCCTTGGCTAATTGCTTTTGTTTTGCCGAAGTTCTTTGACTGGTCACAGACTTCCTCACACTTACTGCTCATTAAACTCTGTAAATTTTCTGACTAATTAATATGCAACGAAACTAACTCATATAAATACCTGCTACCTGGTCAACTCAGTCAACAAACCTACGGACAGGGATACCGGTGTTCACCGCAGGGAAATACTACTTTTGCAATAGATATAATCCCAGTCAGTAACTTTCCTTATATATATTAGTCCCTGGCCTACCTAATTCATAATGTCTTGACCGATACTTTTTTGCTAACATTCACTAACAAATACACTCTTTAAGAGAGGGCGTATCAACCAATGCACGGAGGAAAATCCCTCGCGCACCATTTATGTCCCGGCTCATTACCCGCCCATCAGATGGAGACTTAACGAATT